>NZ_DASVSI010000138.1:0-76698 GCF_036388155.1 Hymenobacter sp.
GTGGCTGCTGCCGTGGATAAAGAACTCGAGCAAGGTGGTGGCCAGCGGGGACGAGTACGCCGTGGCCATCTACAACAAGTACAACAAGCAGCAGATGCCCTCCTTCGCCCTCTCCGACCAGGAGGTCAATTCCATCCTGGCCTACATCAAGTCCGGAGAGGGGCAGGTGGCAGCCACTGTTGCCGCGCGCTGATGCTGGTAAAAATGCCGAAATCGCCAGCCAGCCATGATTTCTGCGCCGAAAACCTGTGCAGGAGTTGGCGCAGAAACCCCGCTGACGACTGCTCCGGTAAATGAGTGCGTCAGATAGAGTTCCCGCAATACCGGTTACGCCGCGGCAGCCGTCATCATGGTGAGGTAGTAGTTGGCGCAATGAACGGCCGTTAGCAGCAGCAGCTCTTTGCGGTCCAGCTGCTCAAAGGCATCCGATGCCGTGAGCTGGTAATCGAAATTCAGCCGGGTCCATTTGAAGTCGGGTTCAATGCTCAGCAGTTCGGTTTCTTCCCGATGCACGAGCACAAAGGTGCTTTTCAGCAGCCCTTTGTGCTTGAGAATGTAATACTCCTCTGCGCCACCGAAAAGGCTGCGAATCAGGATTTGCCCCTTCCAGTTCATCTTGAAATCAAGCAGCACCTGCTCCTGGTCTTTGACTTCGATGGTGGTGCCCCAGAAGCCTTTGGGGTGTACCGCGTACCGGCAATGGTCTGCTAAAATAATTTCGGCCTTGAAAGAAAACCAGCTTTCGTACTCCAGCAAGCCTATTTCGGCGCCGGCCTGTGTCAGCTTAAAATGCTTCGTGTCGAGCGATGTTGCCTGGTACTGTTTCATGAAATGACCGCGCAAAAGAGAGGAATTTGACCGGTGGCTGCTTTCCGGCGATTTACGGGCAACGACCGGCCTAAATGTAGTCCAGTGGTTGAAATTGCCCGGGCGGGCCCGCCGTTGAGGGCCTGGCCCCGAGGCCGCTGCCGTGCCACCGGTTGGCGCTATTGCGGCGGCGCGGTAACGCCGATTATCACCCCAAAGTCACCGTCGGGCTGGAGTTGGCCGGGAGCGGGTTCGTACGTTCGCGATACAAAACCGTCGAGGTAGAGGGCCTGCCGACAGCCGGCTTTTTTGAAATAATCGGCGAAGTCATAGAAGCTGATTTTCTTCCGCGACATGGCCAGCAGCACGCGGCCATCGGGCAGGATGCCCACCCCGTTACGGATTTGCACATTGGCCGAGCCGGCGCGGAAGGCGGGGTGGATGCGGCCGTCAATCACCAGCATGGGGCCCGATTGGGTGGCGTAGGTCACGCGGCCGTCGTTGCGGAATGCCGCCGTTTGGCAAACGTGGGCGCTGGTGTCGGCCGTGAGGTAGAACACGCCGTTGGGCTTCAGGTAGAAGTTGCCCGGGCCGGAGGCGGTATCCAGGGGCACCACGGTTTTCTTTGCTTCAATGTAAAGCCCCTGCGGCGCGAAGCTGGGGTCAAACATGCCCGCGTTCATGGCAAAAACGAGCTTTTGGCCGCGGGCATCCAGCCATTTTTTCAGCCCTTGCAGGCTTCCAAACCGCTGGTTGCGCTCGTCTTTCCAGTAGAGTCTGAGGGGCGTGCGGCGCAGGTCGACGCGGCAACTGACGAAATCCGAACGGCTGACAAGAGCCCGCCCGACCACGAAGAGCACCAACAGCAGCGAAACAGTTGATGCTAGTGAAGACAGGACAATACGCTTGTTCATATAATACTATTCTGTAGCGCGACCGTGCCCGGCAGGGACTTTGTAGTTCGCGTCCTCGCGTCGTTAAAGCCGTTCGGCCGTCGTTCGGGTGTCCGCCGGGGACGCGAACTACAAAGTCCCTGCCGGGCACGGTCGCGCTACTGCTCGGCTTGATACGTGCACGGACCTGAAAGTCTATTTGGAAGACAAGGAAAAAGGCCGCTGCTGTTGCCAAGAGCCGGGATACCTGTAGCCATGATGCCTCCTTTGGGCAGCCAAGCCCGCCGCCAGGCTTACATTTGCCCAACGACCTATTTGCCCCTGTTTCCCGTGACTGACCCCGAATTCGACCTGCTCGACGAGCTGTACTTCGTCACCCCGTTTCGCACGCTGCTGCAGAAAACCGGACTGCCCGCGCCCGAGCTCGAAGCGCAGCTGCGCAACTTGCTGGAGCAGGGGCTCATCCGCAGCTACTGGCCCGACGCCGACACCGAGCTGGCCTACGAAACCACCTCGTTTGGCGCCATCGCCCGCGACGCTTCCTACCTGGCCTCCAAAGAGGGCCTTTTGCAGCACAACACCCGCTAAGGAGTGGCGACGGTAGTTTCGCCGGCGGCACCGGCCGCACCCCCCAGCGCCCGCGCGGTGGCCCGGCCGCCGGGCTACTACGTGCGCCAGCGCCTGTGGCAAAACCGCCCCGCCGTGGCCGGCCTGGCCTTCATTGCCCTGTGCACGCTGGTGGCCCTGCTCGGCTACTGGGTTCTGCCCGACAACTCGCCCAACGCCAACCACGGCTTCGTGCAGATTCAGAAGGAGCGGCCCGGGCTGCGCGTGCTGCTGCTGCGCCAGCCCCTGCCCGACTCGGCCCGCGACAACCAGGCCGCCGACAACCTGTTTGCCACCTGGCTGCACGGCCGCGAGCCCGACGTGCAGGAAACCCCCATCGGCGGCTACGAATTTTCGGGCGACTCCATCATTCTGAAGCCCCTGGGCGAACACTCGGCCGAGGCCGGCCGGCTGCGGCGCCTGGCGCTGGCCGACGTGGTGGGCCGGGCCGGTCCTCGGGCCGAATTGCAGCAAGAAGTCCAAGCAAGCCATTTAATCAAGCGCAACTACGTGCTGGGCACCGACAAAGCCGGCCGCGACGAGCTAAGCCGGCTGCTGCTGGGCACGCGCATTTCCCTGGGCATTGGGCTGGTGGCGGTGCTTATTTCGCTGGTGCTGGGCATGGCCATCGGGGCCGTGGCCGGCTTTTTTGGCGGGTGGGTCGACTCGCTGCTGCTCGGGCTGATGACCGTGGTGTGGAGCATCCCGGGCATCATGCTGGTCATTGCCATTTCGCTGGCCCTCGACAGCAAAGGCGTGTGGGTCAGCTTCGTGGCCGTGGGCCTCACCATGTGGGTCGACGTGGCCCGCGTGGTGCGCGGCCAAATGCTCAGCCTGCGCTCGGCCACGTTTGTGGAAGCCGGGCGAGTGCTGGGGCTGCCCACGTGGCGGCTCATTGCCCAGCATTTGCTGCCCAACATGCGCGGGCCGCTCATTGTGCTGGCCACCAGCAATTTTGCGTCGGCCATTTTGCTGGAAGCGGGCCTCAGCTTTTTGGGGTTGGGCGTGCAGCCGCCGGCGCCCAGCTGGGGCCTGATGGTGAAAGAAGGCTACGACCTGCTGGGCACCGAGGCCGGCCTGTGGCTCACGCTGTTGCCGGGCGCAGCCATTTCGCTGCTGGTGCTGAGCTTTAACCTCCTCGGCAACGGCTTGCGCGACGCCTACGACCCGAAAACGCCCGTTGCCGCTTAAATTTGTAGCCCCGCGCGCGTTTTCGCGCGCGTTGCTTACCTTGCTCTCATGCTCTCCGCCGTTCCCCATTCTTCTGCTGAGCTCTCGGGCTCCTCTGCTGAGAACCTGGCTGCGCTGCACGCCGACCAGCTAAAGCAGCTGCGCCGGCAGCTGCTGCTCAAGCAGTTCGAGCTGGATACGGTTCTGGGCGTGGCCCACGACATGACGGCCCGCGACCACACCGTGGAGGAGCTGTACCACATGCTGCGCCTCACCTTGCAGGGCCAGCGCAACGTGGTGCAGCTGCTGCTTTTTGCCCGCGAAGGCGAAGAGTTTCGGGTGCGGTTGGCGCTGGGCTGCGAGATGGCCGAAGCCGAAAAATTAACCCTTACGCCTTACCTCACCGAGGGCAATGCCACCCAGCCCCAAGCCGTTGAGGACCTGCACCTGAGCGAGGCCTGGGACCGGTACGAGTTGCTCATTCCCATCCTGCGCCAGCAGCAGGTAGCGGCCTACATTTTCGTGGGCGGCCTGCGCTCCGACTTCGACCGGCAGCAGCTCATTCCCTTCCTCAGCTCCCTGGCCAATACCCTGATAGGGGCCGTGGAAAACCGCCGCCTGCAAGCCCAGCGCGTGGCCGACGCGGCGGTGCGCAAGGAAATTGAAATTGCCCAGGAAGTGCAGGCCATGCTCTTCCCGCGCAAGCTGCCCAACGACTGCCACCTGGCCATCGAGCGCAGCTACGTGCCCCACACCGAAATCGGCGGCGACTACTACGACGTGGTCGAAATCGACGCCGACCGCCTGCTGCTGTGCGTGGCCGACGTGAGCGGCAAGGGCGTGCCCGCCTCGCTGTTGATGTCCAACTTCCAGGCCGGGCTGCGCACGCTGCTGCGCCAGGGCGTGGAGCTGGCCACCATCGTGCCCGAGCTCAACCACTTGCTATTTCGCAACTCGGGCGGCGAGAAGTTCATCACCGCCTTTCTGGGCATTTACGACCGCCGCACGCGCTGCCTGCACTACGTGAACGCCGGCCACAACGACCCGCTCCTCATCGCCGACGACGGCGCCGTGCAAACCCTGAAGCACGGCACCGTGATGCTGGGCATCATGGAAGAGCTGCCGCTGCTGCACGTGGGCGAAGTCCAGATTGCGCCGCATTCGCTGCTGCTGCTCTACACCGACGGCCTCACCGAAGTATTTGATGCCCAGAATAATGAGTTCGGTGAAGCTGGCGTGCTGGAGGTGCTGCACCGCAACCGCTACCTGCCCCTTCCCAAGCTGCACCAGGAATTGCTCAGCAGCATCAACGACTTCAGTGCCCACGACGCGCAGTTTGCCGACGACGTGACCATTCTGAGCTGCCGGTTTAAGTAGGCAGTCATGCATCCTGCCATCCTCGTCCCAGAAATCGAGCAAACCCTCGTTTCGGCTTTCGACCAGCTGGCCGATTGGTTTGCTGCGCCGGCGCCTTTGCGCGCCCACCGGCCAAGCAGTGGCGGCTGGAGCATCGACGAGATACTTGAGCACGTCGCCCTTACCAACCATTTCCTGCTCATCCTCATCGAGAAAGGCGCGGCCAAAGCCCTCAAAAACGCCCACAACCTGGATTTAGCGACCGAGTTAGCTGCCCAGCAGTTTGACCGGACCAAGCTTGAGCAAATCGGTCAGCACCGCTCGTTTCCTTGGGTACGCCCCGAACACATGGAGCCCACGGGGGCAAAAACCAGTGCGGAAGTCGCCGCCACGCTTCGGGAGCAGTTGCAGCAATGCCGGCAGGTGCTGCGCCGCCTGCCCAATGGCGAAGGCGTGTTGTACCGCACCACCATGTCGGTAAACGCGCTTGGCAAAATCGACGTGTATGAATTCGTGTACTTTCTCGCGAAGCATGCCGAGCGCCACCTGACGCAAATAGAGAAAGCAGCTGCTGAATACCAGAACGGTAGTCGCTAAGCGGCTTGTTGTTCCGCTTCCACAAGCCAAGTTTTGGCCCGTACCAATAAAGCCAGGCACACGAAAAACACCGGGCCAATCTTGTCCACTTCCACCAACTCATTCAATGTGAGGTGGAACACGATGATGACCAGCGACAGCGCCGCTGCCAGCACCACGCGCCGGACCTCGGGGTAGCGGCGGGAGCGGTGGTACAGGCGTTCGGATTGAAGCAGCGCCGTGGTGATGAGGATGACGAACAGCAGGAACCCCGGAATGCCCTGCTCGGCCAATTGCAGCAGGAAGTAGTTGTGCGTCGTCGATTTCTCGGGGTTGTCGCTGACGTAGGTGCGGAAGCTTTTCAGCGTGTAGCGCTTGTATTCGGGGTAGAACGTGGCCGGTCCGCTGCCCACCAGGGGCTTTTCGGCTATCATGCGGGCCGCCGCTATCCAGCGGTACACCCGCTCCATGCCCGACACGTCCTGCAGCTTGTAGGTGGCCTCCAGGTGTTTTTCGAAGTTCTGGCCGTTGAAAACGGTGCGCTCGTAGTTCGGCGCGTATTCCATGAAATTATCGTTGCTCGCAAAATAGCTCACCGTGTAAATGGTGCTGGCCGCCGTAGCCAGGAGCACCACGCGGGTCAGGCGCAGGCGCATGACCACGTAAAACAGCCCGGCGAGGGGAAGCGAGAGGATGGACGCCCGCGTGTAGGAAGTGAGCAGCCCGAACAGTAAAATGGCCAGCCCAACCCGCCAGGCCAGGCGAACGCCCGCCTTCTGGGTTGCCTGCGCCGCCAGCCAGCCAAACGGAATCAGCAGCGCCAGCATGGTGGCGTAGATGACGTGGTTGCGGAAGAAGGGGTGCAGGGCCCAGTTGATGTGCTCGAAGGAGAAGCCCTTGGTGGCGTGGCGCACGGCCACGTAAAACACGCTCAAGCAGGCGCCTGCCGCATACAGTGCCGCAAAGCGCCAGGCGTGCTCGGGCCGCCGCACAATGAGCAGCGTGCCCAGCAAAAACGGCGTGATGTACCAGAATTTGGCCAGCAGGTATTTCACCGACTTCAGCAGGTCGACCGAAAAAGTGGCATCTACGGCCGTCCACAGCAGCATGAGGCCGAGCACCACCACCAGCGGGTGCAGCCACTCGCGCCGCGGCAAGCGGCCGGTGCCCAGCAGCAGCGCCCCGCCCACGCAGGCCGTGAGCGCCAGCATCAGCGGCTCGGAGGGTACGTCCATGCTCAGCCCGCCAAACAGGCCAATTTCCTCCGTGAAGGGAAGCAGGAAAAACAGCAGGTAGTAGAGCCAGCGCCATTCCACCACGGCCACCAGCAGGCCCACCGCCAGCAAGCCCGGCAGCAGCAAGGCCGGCTGCTTGGCCAGCGCCGCCGCCGCACCTCCCGCCACCAGCACGCCCACAAACCCCATGAAGAGGAGTTGGGCGCTGTCGAAGGAGTGACGCAGCCGGTGCCAGAGGTGGATTACGGACGGGTTCACGCGGCCTGCATGGCGCGGGGCCGGTTGTAGCGGTACAATTCCAGCAGCGTGATAACCACCACCGACAGGGCAAACGTCAGCAGCACCGAACCCAGCACCAGCAGCGTGCGCACCGGCTTGGTTTTGCGCGTAGCCGGGTAGGCTTTCTGCACCAGATAGATGCTCGAAATGCGCCCTTTGATGCTGAGTTCCGCGGTTTCGTAGGCCGCGCGGGCCGCGATGAGGCGGCCTTGCAAGTCGGCCACGCGGGTCGTGAACATGCTCAGCGAGTCGGTGCCGCGCACGTAGTCTTCTAGGTTGATGAGGTTGCCGCCGTCGGCCTTGGTCAGGCCGCGGAGGCTGCGCCGCAGGCCGGCCACATCGCCGCCGCTGGCCTCAGCTTTGCGCAGGGCGGCCTCGGTTTCGATGAGCTGTTTCACCATGTAGCGGCCTTGCATTTCGAGGCCAAAAATGCCGTAGCGGTTGCGGGCCCCCACCAACTCCTGCCGGCTGCGCTCGAAACTGGTGCTCAGGTACTCGTAGCGCTGGCGGTACAAGTCGAGCACGGTGCGGCGGTTTTCCAGGGTCAGCTGCTGGTTCACCGAGTCGATGACGTGCACCATGGCGTTGGCCACGGCGGCGGCCAGGTTCTTGTCCTCGTCCAGGAAGGAAAGCTCGATGGCGTCGCGCTCGTTGTGCACAATGCCCAGGTTGCCGCTGAACTCGCTCAGCACGAAATTGTCGGTGGCGTCGTCGCCCGGCTTGCCCGCCTTGTAGTGTTTGTAGAGGTCAAACTTGCGGATAATCAGCTCGGCCACGGGCTGCGACTCGCCAATGGTAATGGCGCGGTCCAGGTCTTCGGCCCGGCCGCCCAACTCTAGCTTGTTGTTGTTCTGGGGGTTGATGTCCAGCAGCCGGTCGGGGTCGGCCGTTTGGGGGTTGGTGGGAATGAAAATGGCGGTCGACCGGTATACGTTGGGCAGCAGCAGCGCCACCACGATGCTCACAACGGCGGCCAGCGCCACCGCCCCGGCCACGAAGTATTTCCAGCGGTTGATAATGGGCCCCAGGCCCACCAGCGAGAAAGAAGGTGCAGACATACAGAGAAGAAGGCCACCCGTTCTGCCTGCTAAAATGTGGGGTGGGAGGCGGGCAGGTGGCAAGCAAAGATAGCCGGAAAATGGGCCGGCGCGGCCTCTTGTGTGGTTGCCCCGGCACGGTGCGTAGCTTTGCCGTTCCGGCGCCGGGCGCCGGTTTATGGTTCTGCTTTTAGCTCCCTCGTCGGCATCAAACGGTTTTTTGGCAATATCAGCTTCGTCGTCCTGCTCAACCTGCTGGTAAAACCCGGCTGGGTGGTGGTTGAAAACCTGGTGCAGGACCGGCTCGGGCACGCCACCTTTGGCCTCATCACGGCGCTGTCGGCCCTCACGCTGGTGGTGGCTTCCCTTGCCGACCTCGGCCTCACGCCCTACTCGGTGCAGCGCGTGGCCGCCGAGCCGAGCTTCTTGGCCGAAACGTTTCCCACGCTGCTGCCGCTGCGGGGCCTGCTCAATTTTGTGGCGCTGCCCGCCATGCTGGCCGTAGGCTGGGCGGTGGGCTACCGCGGCTCCGAGCTGCTGCTGCTCCTGGCCGTGGGCGGGGCCCTGCTGCTGACGCAGTACGGGCAGTTTTTACGCGGGACCCTGCAAGCCCACCAGAAGTTTAATGCCGACGCGGTGCTCTCCGTGGTCGAGAAATTTCTGCTGCTCGGAGCCGTGGTGGTGCTTCTGCCGATAGGCCTCACCCTGCCCAATTACGTGGGCGCCCGGCTGGGCGCGGCGGCTTTTACCACCGTCATCCTCTACGGCCTGATGACGCGTCTGTTTGGGCGGGTGAAGTACCGCTGGCAGGGCCCGGTGGCGCGCAACGCGCTGCGCGCCAGCCTGCCATTTGCCTTCATGACCCTGCTCTACGGCGTGAACGAGCGCATCGACATGGTCATGCTCGAACGCCTGGCCTCGCCCACCGAAGCGGGGTATTATTCCGGCGCCTACCGCTGGGTCGACGCAGTGATGATGTACGCTTGGACGGTGCTGCCGTTGTTTTTCGCCAAGTTCGCCAGCGTGCCGCGCGACGCGGTCGCCCAGCGCGAACTGCTCCGGTTCGGGCAACGGATAGTCACGCTGCCCATGCTGTTCATCGTGGCCTTCGTGCTGTTTCGGGGCGAGGTGCTGTTCTGGCAGTTCAGCCACAGCACGCCCACCGAAGTAGCGCGCATGACCGTGTGCGTGAAGATTCTGTTTGTCAACGTACTGGTGCACGCTTTTTTCGCCATCTACAGCACCTTGCTCACCAGCACCACCCACGAGCGGGCCGTGAGCTGGCTGGTGGCCGGCAGCATTGCCCTCAACGTGGGGCTGAACCTGATTTTTCTGCCGCGCTTCGGGGCCGTGGCGGCGTCGCTCGACACGCTGCTCTGCGCCGTGGCGGTGTCGGTGGGCTACCTGGTGCTGGTGGCGCGGCGCACCGGCGTGGGGGTGCCGGGGCGGCTGCTGGCCCGCCTGCTGCTGGCTTTTGGGCTGCTGTGCGGCACGTGGTTTATGCTGCAATTCAGCCTCTACCTCGCGTGGTGGCTGGAAGCCGGCCTGATGGCCGTGGTGTTTGGCCTGATTGTGCTCGGCACGGGCTTGGTGCAGCAGAAAGAAATTTTGAGCTTAACGGGCAGGAAGTGAGTCGTACCGGAACGTCATGTCGAGCGCAGCCGAGACATCTCGCGTGATTGACTAATTAGTTTTCCGAGCGAGATGTCTCGGCTGCGCTCGACATGACTGACGTTCTATTTTCGTTTATGCCCCCACCTGCACCACTCCACGTCGCCGTCAACACCCGTTTCCTGCTGCCGGGCGCTCATTTGGAGGGCATTGGTCGCTTCAGCTACGAAACGCTGAGCCGGCTGGTGGCGCAGCACCCGGAAGTGACGTTCCACTTTTTATTCGACCGCGCCTACGACGGGCGTTACCTGTTCGGGGCCAACGTGGTGCCGCACGTGCTGCTGCCGCCGGCGCGGCACCCGTTCCTGTTCGTGGCGTGGTTCGAGGGGGCGGTGGCGTGGTGGCTGGCCCGGCATCGGCCCGCGGCTTTCCTGAGCATGGATGGGTTTACCACCCTGGCCACGGCGGTGCCGCGCGTGACGGTATTTCATGACCTCGCTTTTGAGCATTTTCCGCTCGATGTGGAGCTGCTGCGGCGCAAGTATTACCATTTTTTTATGCCGCGCTTCGCCCGGGCGTCCGCCCGCGTGGTGGCCGTGTCGGAAGCCACCAAGGCCGACATCGTGCAGACCTATGGCCTTGCCCCGGACAAAATCAGCGTGGCCTACAACGCCCCTGCGGAGATATTTCGGCTCCAGCCCGAAGATGTCCAGCAGGAAACGCGGCGGCGGTTCAGCCAGGACAATCCGTATTTTCTATTCGTGGGGGCCCTGCAGCCGCGCAAAAACCTGGGTAATCTGCTGCGCGCTTTCGACGCGTTCAAGGTTGCGGAAGGGCCCGCCGTGGCCGCCGCCCAGCTGCTCATCGTGGGCCGCAAGGCCTGGAAAGCCGGCCCCATTCTGGACGCCTACCAGCAGATGCAGCACCAAGCGGCGGTGCACTTCACCGGCCGCGTGACCGACGACGAGCTGGCGACCCTGTATGCCGCGGCCCTGGCTACAGTGTATGTACCTTACTTCGAAGGCTTTGGTATTCCCATCGTGGAAGCCCAGGCCAGCGGCTGCCCGGTGCTCACGTCCGGCGTAAGCTCGATGCCGGAAGTGGCGGGCCCGGACGGAGCGCTGCTCGTGGACCCGCATGACGCCGCAAGCATCGCGGCGGGGCTGGCGCGGCTGTGGAACGACGAAGCCCTACGCCGCCAACTAGTCGAGCAAGGCCGGGCCAACCTGAGCCGCTTCTCCTGGGCCCGCAGCGCCGAGGTTTTGTGGGAGGCACTGCGGAAGGCAATGAGGAATGAGGATGCTTCGCTCAATGAAGAATGAGGAATGAAGAAGGAGGAATGGCGGCTGGCGCGCGTCTGCGACGCGTAACGACTGGGTTCGAGCCTCTGGCTCGCCGCGTGAACGAGGCCCGAACGGCGCGACCGGGGGCGTTGCAAACGCCGGCCCAATCAGCACGCGTCGCAGCCGCGCGCCAGCCGCCATTCCTCCTTCTTCATTCCTCGTTCTTCATTGAGCGAAGCATCCTCATTCCTCATTGTTAATTAAGCGCAGCGCCGCCGTTACTTTTGCCAGACCCTATGGCACGCTCGCACCCCTACAATTTCGCCCACGTATTGCTGCCGCAGCTGGCCTGGCGCCGCCCGGGCTCGGTGCGCCGCGAACTGAGCGACCCGTACCTGGCGCGCGAGCTGCTGCTGTACGTGTGGGAAAAAGCCGCCGAAAACCTGCCCGCGAAGGAGAAAGTGCCGCCCGCCGGCCTGCGCCTGAGCTGGCACGAAGTGGCCGGCCGGGCCGCCGCGCTGCTGCATTTGCCGCCGCCCCAGGCCACCATGGAGGCTCATTTTTCGGCCCTGGTGTACGAAGAAACCGACGAGCCCGCCGCGACCGAAGCCGAGGAAATCCGGCCCCGCTACTTCACGCTGGAAGCTACGTTGGGCCTGAGCGGCCCGGCCGGTACCCCCACCGTGGTGGGCGAATGGGCCGGCGAAGTGCACCGCCACCTGCTGCCCGGCCCGGCCGGCGGCCAGCCCAGCACCCTCGAAGGCTTTCTGAAGGCCTTGGCCGCAGTCTTGGGCCCCTTGCCCGACACCCACGCGCCGGTAATGCGCGTGGTGCGCTCCTAAAGACGATGAGGGCCCGGTTCGACGCCGCTTTGCTCACGCGCCCGCCGCGGCTGCTGCACTCCCTGCTTCCCGGCTGCGAGTGGACGGGCCCCGCCGCCACGCCCACCGGCACGCCCGTGGTCTACCTCACCTTCGACGACGGCCCCATCCCCGAAGAAACCCCCTGGGTACTGGAGCAATTGGCTAGTTTCGATGCCAAGGCCACCTTCTTCTGCGTGGGCGACAACCTGGTGCGCCACCCCGACATCGCCCGGGCAACCCTCGCGGCCGGGCACCGCTTGGGCAACCACACCCAGCACCACCGCAGCGCCTGGGCCAGCCCCAGGGCTACGTACCTCGAGGATGTGGCCGCTTGTGAGGCCCAGCTGCGGCAGGTAGGAGTAGGGGAGGCGGGTGCCAACCAGTTGCTTTTTCGGCCGCCCCACGGGCGCCTGACGTGGCCCTTGCTGCGCGCCCTGCGCCCGCAGTACCGCGTGGCCATGTGGTCGGTGCTCACGCGCGACTACGACCCGGACCTCAGCCCCGAGCTTTGCTTGCGGTTTGCCTTGGATGCCATTCGGGGGGGCGACATTGTTGTTTTCCATGACAGCCTAAAGGCCAGCCCGCGGCTGCGGTTCGTGTTGCCGCGCGTGCTGGCGCATTTGGCGGAGCAGGGCTTTCAATTTTCCACGCTATGAGTGCCGGCTTGTGGCTGTTTTTGGGGCTGTGGCTGCTGGGCATGGCCTACGCTACCTGGTGCTTCGTCACCCGGCGGGGGGCCATTCCGCCGGGCCCGCTGCCCGCGTCGCTGCCCCGCGTGAGCGTGCTCATTGCGGCGCGCGACGAAGAAATGGCGCTTCCGCGTTGCCTGGCCAGCCTGCGCGCCCTGCACTACCCCCCCGAACTGCTGGAAATACTGGTGGGCGACGACGCCAGCACCGACCGCACGGCCGCCGTCGCCGCCGCCGCCATGCAGGGCTTTGCGGGCCAGTTTCGGGTAGTTCCCATCACGGAGAATCTGGGGGCCGCGCGGGGCAAGGCCAACGTGCTGGCCCATTTGGCACGGCAGGCCACCACCGACTTTTTCTTCATCACCGACGCCGACATCAGCCTTCCGCCCACCTGGATAACGGGCCTGCTGGCCCATGCCGCCCCTGGCGTGGGCACAGTCACGGGCATTACGGCGGTGCAGGGGCCCGCGGTGTTTCATCAGCTGCAGGGCATCGACTGGCTGCTCTCGCTAGCCATGGTGCAGGTGGTGAGCGACTTGGGCCGCCCCGTGACGGCCATGGGCAACAACATGCTCGTAACGCGAGCCGCCTACGAGGCCACCGGCGGTTACGAGGCCCTGCCGTTTTCCGTGACCGAAGATTTTGCCCTGTTCCAGGCCGTTTTGGCCCGCGGCTACAGCTTTCGGCAAGTATTTAACACCGCTGTTCAGGCCGACTCATTGCCCATCCCGACGTGGGCGGCCCTGATGAAGCAGCGTCGCCGCTGGCTGCGCGGCGTGGAGTCGCTGCCGCTGCGCCTGCGTTTGGAGTTGCTGTTTTTCAGCAGCTTTTGGCCGGCTCTGCTGGCCCTGGCGTGGGTAGCGGGGCCCGGCGCGGCGCTGGCGGTGTGGGCCGGCAAAGTGCTGGTGCAAGGCGCCCTGGCCGAAGCCGCGCACCGACGCGCCGGGCTGCGCCTGCGCTGGCTGTTGCTGCCGCTGTTCGAGCTCTACACCATCGGGATGACCGTGGCCTTGGTCGGTTTCCGGCTGTTTGGCGGGGGAGTGGTGTGGAAGGGGCGGCGCTACGCTTGAAGTGCCGTGCCTGATTGCCACACAAAACTCGCCCGGCTCACCCGGCCTGAAGTAAGCGGGCGAGCCGGGCGAGCGGCGGGTAGAAATGGGGGCAGTTTGGATTACGGCTTGACTTTTTCTACCAGTGCCAACTCGATATCCACCAGGTCCGTCGGCATGTTGGGGCGCATGATGGGCTTGGGAGTAATGAGGATGTTGGCGGGGTCGAATTCGCCCTGTTGGGCTAGCAGGCGCTGTGATTCCATCAGCTGAGCCCGACTGAAGACATCGCCGGAGCGCAGGGGCAGAAGCTTGAGCAAGGCGCTGGACGACGTTTTCTTATTGCCCAGGATGGAAATGGTGCCCACTTGCGCTTTGCGTCCTTCGTTGATGGCAAACGCCAGGTCGGTGGTGCCGTCGGCCTGCCGGGTAGCGCTGGGCGTTACCGAGAAGAATAAATAGCCGTTGTTCATGTACCGCGAGGCAACGTCGCGCCCATCGGGGGCATAGTTCAGCCGCTGGGCCACGGCCGCCGAATCATAAGCGTCGCCGGATTTGAGCCCCAATACTTCGTTGAGTTCCGCCGTCGATAAGTAGGTGTTGCCCTGCCAGCTGACGCGGCCAATCCGACCCGCGGGGGCAGTGGAGCTGCTTGGGGCTGTGGTTGCTGCAGCAACGGTGGATTCCTCCGGTTCTGACGAACCGGCGCAGGCCGTCGCCAGCCAGGCAAAAGCGAACACGGGCAAAACGAGGAGAAAGCGAAGCTTTTGCATGGGCGTGGAGGTTGGTTGAGTGAGCATTCGGATGCGCATAAAAATCTGCTTGTTGGAAAAAGCATGAACCAAGGCAAATGCCGGCTGCTGCGCCGCCAGCTTTATCAGCAGCTCGCCGTAGGCAGCGGGGCTGCTTTGGGTGCGGGCCACGGCTTCATCGGCCAAGAATTCGTGCACGGCTTTGAGCTGCCGGCCGAAGTAGGGCACCAGGCCGTTGCACCAGAACAGCACGCCCAGCGCCTCCACAAAAAGCAGGTCCAGCGTGTGGCGCTGGCGCACGTGCACCTGCTCGTGCAGCAGCAGTTGCTGGCGCTCGGCAGCGCTCAAGGCCTCGTGGCGAGGCGATAGAAACACGCGCCGCCCGAAAGAAAACGCGGGCAGCCCCGGCTCCGGCAAATGCACCACGGCAAAGCGACCGTACTCGGTTTGGGGGTTGGTTCGGGCCAAGGCGATTAGCCGGCGAAGGTTGCGGGCCAGGGCAAATGCCTTGTAGAGTGCCCCCAGCGCGTACACGGCGGCCAGGCCCAGCACGAGCAGCGCGGCCACGTCGGGGCCCGCCGTTGCGGTGCGGTGGCCGCCAGCAGCGAGGCCCCCTTGCCAGTTGAGCTGGAACGGCAGCGCTGGCCCCGCCGGTCCCACGGCGCCGGTGGCCAGAAAATCGGCCAGGCCGGGAAAGTCCACGAAAGGCAGGGCCGCGCTCGCCGCCAGCGCCCCCAGCAGGTACGCCCGGTTCCAGGCGAAGTAGGTGAGGCCGGCCAGCAACAGGCGGTAAGTCAAGGCAAACACCGCCAGGCAGAAGCTGGCCTCGGCGAGGTACAGGAGCAAAGCGCTAAGCATCGGCGTCGGGCTTGGAAGTGGTTGCCGAATCGTGGAGCAGGTCCAGCAGCTGTTGCTTCTCGCGTTGGCTCAGGGTTTCTTCCACCATGAAGGACACCAGGGCCGTGGGCGAATTGTCGAAATACTGCGTGAGCATGCGCTTGAGGCTGGCCGCCCGGTACTCCGTTTTGCTGATGAGCGGGAAGTACTCGTAGGTCTTGCCATAGGCCTTGAACCCCACGTAGCCCTTGCGCTCCAGGATGCGCACCACCGAAGACACGGTGTTGTAGGGGGGCTTGGGCTCGTCGGGCAACTGCTCGATGACGTCTTTTACGAAAGCCTTCTTTAGCTTCCACAGCGCCTGCATGATGCGCTCCTCAGTCTTGGTCAATTCTTCCATGTACCAAATGTATAACTGATAAATCAGTTTCAAAACTTATTCATCAGTTTTGAAACGTATAAATGCGTTATGCCTTGATTTTGGCCTGGGAAAGAGGTTTTGTTGCTGAAAATTGTTGTTCGACCTTCCCGGGTCCCGACCTTTGCCGCACCATGCACCTCACCGATTCGCACGCCCACCTCTACTCCGAACAGTTCAAACCCGACCGGCTCGACGCGCTGCGCCGGGCCCAGGAAGCCGGGGTGCGCACCATTGTGATGCCCAACGTCGACCATTCCACCATCGACGCCATGCTGGAGCTGGAAGCGCAGGCCCCGGAAACCTGCTTCGCGATGATGGGCCTGCACCCGTGCTCGGTCACGCGCAGCTTCGAGCAGGACCTGTACGAAGTGGAAACCTGGCTGGGGCGCCGGCCCTGGGCTGCGGTGGGCGAGGCCGGCCTCGACTTGTATTGGGACAAAACCCTGCTGGCCGAGCAGCAAGCGGCGCTCAGGATTCAGCTGCGACTGGCCAAGAAGCACCAGCTGCCCATCGTGCTGCACACCCGCGAGGCCTTTGCCGAAACCGTGGCGCTGGTGGAGGAGGCCCAAGACGGCACCTTGCGCGGAGTGTTCCACTGCTTCTCGGGCACGCCCGAGGAGGCCGAGCAGGTCATCAAGCTGGGCTTTTTGCTGGGCATCGGGGGCGTGGCCACGTTCAAGAACGGCGGCGCCGACAAAGTCCTGCCCGGCATTGGCCTCGAGCACCTGCTCCTGGAAACCGACTGCCCGTACCTGGCGCCGGCGCCGCACCGCGGCAAGCGCAACGAGCCGGCTTACCTGCCGCTGGTGTTGCGCCGCGTGGCGTCGTTGCTGGGCCAGCCCGAGGCCGAAGTGGCCGCCGCCACCACCCGCAACGCCGCGGCCTTGTTCAACCTGTAGCAGGGTTGCTGCGCGGCTACGCCCTCACCACCTCCCGCTCCAGGCGGTTGAGCAAGGTTTCTATTTGGGTGGCGTAGCCGTTGATTTGGTCCAGGCCGGCGCGCGACTCCTCGATTTGACCGTGCGCGTAGCGGGTTGCCAGGCCCTGCCCGGTTTGCAGCATTTGGGCGAGCACGCGCTCAATTTCGCGCACCTCGGGGTAGGCGGCGTGCGTGAGCTTCACGGTGGTCTGCAGCCATTGCCCCAGGGGGTTGTCGCGCAGGGAGAACAGCTCCGGCTCGGCTTCGCGAACTCCGTAGAGCACCGAGCGCAGCCGCGACTTGAACAGCACCTGCTTCACGCGGGCCTGCTGAAAGTCGAAAGAGGTGAGAGGCATGCGAAGGGGAGCGGAGTAGAAAAAATAGCAGCCGGAAACAGCGGAAGCGAGCCGAAAATCTTACGCCGAAGCGTCGGCAGAACCCGGCAGGCCTTCCAGGGCTTTACGTGCCATCACCAATTCGGTGACCTCAAAGGCGAGCACCATGACGCCGGCGGGCTGGCCGCCCGCCTGGAATTGCCGGCAGATGAAATTGAAGTAGGTGCCGCGCAGCGCGCTACTGGCGTCGCGCTCCAGCTTCATGTTTCATTCGTTGCCGTAGAAAGTTTCTCCGGTCTGGTACACCTTGTCGAGTCAGGTCGTAGCGGATGACGGGCATGGCGTGGGGCGCCAGGTGGCGGCGCACGTGCTCGTGCGAAGCGGCAATGATGTCGCCCTGGTTCTGGTCGACCGACGGGTAGGCTTCGAACAAGGTGCGGCCGATGACTTCCTCCCGCGACTTCAGCGAGACGGCCACGTGGCTGTCGGTGTTGTCGGGAATGGTGGCGTCGGGCGCCATAAGGAGAAAACTGTCCGGCAGCGAGCGAAACAAGCGCTGGTAATCAACAGTCGAATCTGGGGGAGTCATGGTTGGGCGGGCAATCGTGAAACGAGAGTGAGCCGTCGAGCATGAGCGCCAGATGAAGACCGGCGTACGCGCAGACAATGCTACCGCCCGCCCGCTGCGTCCGGGCCCTGCGCCTGCCTATTTGCTCCGAACCGTAAGTTGCTGCACTATGGCCGTAAGGGCAGCGAAAGCAGTACGCAAGTGCCTGTGGGAGAAGTGGAAGCCACCGCCACTTCGCCGGAGTGCAAGTGCGCCACTCGCCGTGCCAACGCCAGGCCCAGGCCGTTGCCGGGCTCGTGGCGTGCGTTTTCTCCCCGAAAAAAAGGCTCAAAAACGTGCGGCGCATCCGCGGGTGTAATGCCCCTTCCCTGGTCGGCCACGCGGAGCTGGGCCCAAGGGCCTTCGGCGCTCAAGCGCGCTTGCACCTGCTTGTTTGCTGAAAACTTGCACCCGTTTTCGAGCAGCTGCAGGCAAGCTTGCGTCAGCAAGTCGGCGTCGCCCAGCACGGTAAGCGGGCTGTCCAGCTCTTCCAGCTCGGGGCCGAGCAGGACCTGAACCCGGTAGGTGGGCTGCTGCGCCTGCAGCGCGTGGCAGGCCTGGAAAAGCACTTCCTGCAGGTCCACTGCTTGCCGCGAAAGCTGGTAATGGTCGGCGTTGAGCTGGGCCAGCAGCTGCAAGTCGTTCGACAGCCGGTTGAGGCGCGCCATGTCTTCGCGCACCGAGTGCCAGGCCTGCTCGTGCTCGGCCACGCTGCGGGGCCGCAGCAGCAGCACGTCAACCTGCCCGTAGATGATGGCCAGCGGCGTGCGGAGCTTGTGCCAGGCCTCGGTCACAAAGCGGCGCTGCTGCTCGGACCCGGTTTGCAGCCGTTCAAGCAGTTGGTTTGCGCTACGGGCGAGGGCCGCGGCTTCGGCGGCGTGCGCTGGCACGGGCACCCTCGTGCCCAGCGCGGCGGGGCTAATGGCAGCCAGGGCCCGCGCCAGGTGGGCCACTTGCTGCCGCGCCCGGCGGCGCTGCCACCACGCGGCGGCCCCGACGAGGGCGGCGCCGGCCACAACTCCCACAAGCACCGAAATCAAGTAGTTAGTCCAGATAGGCCGTCATGCAGCGCGCCGCGAACCGAAGGTCGGCGTAGCCAAGCACCTCGCGTGCAGTAGGTAGTGGGTAATCAGCGAGTGGCGGCACGCGAGATGGTTCGCGGCGCGCTGCATGACCTTTTTGTCTCTTGTGCAGATGCGTCTTGCGTAGCCAGTTATTAAAGATGCATTGCCTCGTTAAAGACAGCGCCTGCTCTTATTCCTGAATGTCTCCCCTGCCGCCTCAGCCGGCGCGCTCTTCCAGCACGTAGCCGACGCCGTTGAGGGTGTGGATGAGCTTGGGGGAGAAGTGCTTGTCAATCTTCTTGCGGAGGTAGTTCACGTACACGTCCACCACGTTGGTGCCCGTGTCGAACGAGAGGTCCCAGACCTGGCCCACGATTTCGGCACGGGTCAGGGCCCGGCCTTGGTTGCTCATGAAGTATTCCAGGAGCGAGAGTTCGCGCACCGTGAGCTCGATGCGCTGGTCGCCGCGCTTCACAAGCTTGCTGGTGCTGTTCAGCTCTAGGTCGGCCACCTTCAGCACCCGGTCGTCGGTCACCACGGCGTAGCGGCGGTTCAGGGCCCGCAAGCGCGCCACCAGCTCTTTGAGCTCGAAGGGTTTGACGAGGTAATCGTCGGCGCCGGCTTCAAACCCCATCAGCTTGTGGTGCGTCGAGGCCAAGGCGGTGAGCATGATGATGGGCAGCCGCTCGTAGCGCGCCCGGATGAGGGCGCACAGCTCGAAACCGTTCATCTCGGGCAGGTTCACGTCGAGGATGACCGCCGAGTAGCTGGCCGTGGCCAGCAACTGCTGGGCCGAGGTGGCGTCGAGGGCTATGGTGGCTTTGATGCCGTGCTCTTCCAGTCCGTTTTTTAGAAAGGAAATAACATTCAGCTCATCTTCTACCAGTAGTATGTTCATCTTCATCCCGGGGGGCTAAGGGTGGCGTGCGGACTTGCGCACCACCGGTTAAACACTTTTCATCGGTGGGAATATTGGGAAGGAAGGACGAGGTACTGTCAGGTATAACCCGCGCCAGGGCAGCAGGTTTGGCGACAGTGCTTACGGCACGCCGATGGTGCCGTCGTTGTCGAAGGGTGGAATGGCGATGACCGAGCCGAAGCCGGGGCCGCCGCCCGCGTTCATCGAGTAGATGGAGGGCGCCTGGTGCAGCTGGCCGGGCAGCTTGCGCAGGCCGTCGGGGGCTACCTGGTAGCGGAAAATGGTGTCGTACTCTTCAAAATCCTTGCGCACGTCCACTTCCAGGTCGCGAATGATGCCGCCGTGGATGTCGTACACCCAGCCGTGCAGGTGCAGCGGCTGGCCGCGGCGGTAGGCCTGCTGCACGGTGCTGGTCTGGTGCAGGTTGTAGACCTGCTCGATGACGTTGAGCTCCACCAGGCGGCGGTAGCGCTCGGCTTCGGTTTCGAGGTTGCCGAGCTCGTGTTGGTGGCGCTGCATCACCTCGCGCACGTTGTTCAGCCAGCTGGTCACCACGCCGGCGTCGGCGTTCTGCATGGCGGTTTTTACGCCGCGGCAGCCGTAGTGCCCGCACACAATGATGTGCCGGACCTGCAGGGTTTCGATGGCGTAGTGCAGCACCGACAGCAGGTTGAGGTCGGTGCTCACCACGAGGTTGGCCACGTTGCGGTGCACGAATACTTTGCCCGGCGCGGTGCCGGTTATCTCGCTCACCGACACGTGGTTGTCGGAGCAGCCAATGAACAGGAACTTGGGGGCCTGCTCGGCCGTGGTTTCGAAGAAGCGGGGGTTGCGGCGCAGCTTTTCGGCCACCCAGTTGCGGTTGTTGTCGAAGAGCTTGTAATAGGCTTCAAAGTCGGCCTCCTTGCCGCTCACGTGGGGCTGCTGGGCCACGGTCTGGGCGTAGTCGTCGCCGCGGCGCGTAAAAATCAGCTCGATGTTGCGCTGGCGGGCCGTTTCGCGGAAGTTCTCGATGGCCGTGACCACGTCGCGGTCGATGAAAGCCGAGCTGGTGCCGTCAATTTCCACCGTGGAATCGGCCGGCACGTCTTTCAGCACCGACAGGATGCTGGCTTTGTTCAGAAACGAGACGTGCTCGCCCAGGCTAATGCGGGTGTGCTCCTGGCCCTGCACCGTGTAGCGCTGCGCGAAGTGGGCGTTGCGGTGCGTTTCGCGCAGCACGAAGAACAGGCCGGCCACGGCGCCGATGCCGATGCCAATGAGCAAGTCGGTGAGCAGAATGGCCATGATGGTGACCACGAAGGGGATGAACTCGTGCCAGCCGGCCTCGTAGGTCTCTTTGAAGATGGTGACCTTGGCCAGCTTGTAGCCCGTGATGAGCAGAATGGCTGCCAGGGCCGCCCACGGAATGAGGTTGAGCAGGCTGGGCAGCAGCACCACGCTCAGCAGCAGGAAGCTGCCGTGCATGAGGGCCGCCAGCTTGGTGCGGCCGCCGGCGTTGATGCTAACCGAGCTGCGCACGATAACCGACGTCACGGGCAGGCCGCCGAGCAGGCCGCTCACCACGTTGCCCACGCCCTGGGCCTTGAGCTCGCGGTTGGTGGGCGTTTTGCGCTGCAGCGGGTCGAGCTTGTCGGTGGCTTCTACGGACAGCAGGGCTTCCACGCTGGCTACCAGCGCAATGGCCAGGGCCGAGGTGTAGACTTTGCTGTTGGTGAGCTGCGAAAAATCGGGCAGGGTGAAGAGGCCGGCAAACTCTTCGGCGCTCTGCGGCACGGGCAGCTGCACCAAGTGCGAGCCGCTCAGGGCCCAGGCCGGGTTGAGGGCGCGCACCAGCTCGTTGAGCCCGATGCCCAGGACCACGGCTATCAGGGCCGCGGGTACTTTCGACAGCACGGGGTGCGACTTGGCAAAGGGCCGTTCCCAGGCCAGCAGCACGGTGAGGCTGGCCAGCGCAATGCCCACGGCCGTGGCGTTTACCTCGCGAATGGCGTGGTCGAGCAGGGCCACGATGTTGCCCCCGTCCCACGGGAACAGCGCCAACGATTCTACGGTGTCGCCGTCGTACCCCAGCAAGTGGGGCAATTGCTTCATAATCAGAATAATGCCGATGGCGGCCAGCATGCCTTTGATGACCGACGAGGGGAAAAAGCTGCTGATGAAGCCGGCCTTGAACACACCCAGCAGCACCTGCATCACGCCGGCCACGCAAATAGCCAACTGCACCGCCTTAAAGGAGCCCAGGGTGCTGATGCTGCTCACCACTACTAGAATCAGGCCGGCTTCGGGACCGGAGATGCTGACGGCCGAGCGGCTCAGCACGCCTATCACCAGCCCGCCGACGATGCCCGCGATGATGCCGGCAAACAGCGGCGCCCCCGAGGCCAGCGCAATGCCCAGGCACAGCGGCACGGCCACCAGGAAAGAAACCAAGCCGCCTTGCAGGTCGCTTTTGAAGTAAGAAAAATCCCACTCGCGGGGAGTGATGGGTGCAGGGTTCATAGGCTTAAGCAAAGGCATGAGGATTCCGGCGCTGCCCAAAAGCAGCGAAGTACCGGGGGACCGTGAGGTGAGGTGGGGCCGTGGCGTGTATGCCGGCCGAAGGAGGGAAGGGGGCTTCTAGCGGGGTTTCGTTAGCAAGTCAAGCTTCTAAAGCGGATAATGAGCTTTCTACGACAAAGTTATCGGGGCCGTCTAGCGGCGGAATTAAAGCCGAATTATAAGTTTATTAGAACGCCGTTAAAGAATTATTAAAAAATATTAAGAAGCTCTAATATGGGTTAAAAAGCGGTTAAAATTAAAACAAAGCCGCATTTTCAGCTTCAATGGGTGTTCGATTGCGGCAGTTTAGGCCGGTGTCCTTTCTCAGCTTCGGGTTGAGCTTTTTCAGCTTCGGGTTCGGGAGCCACTCGGCAAGGTGGGTTTCGCAATCCGCTTTACTGGGCACGTGTCGGGTGGAAAGTGGACGCGCTCCCTGGAACTGGACAGGCCAGCTTGCGCTATTCCGGGCTGATGGTCTGCCAAGTGTCAAGGTCCTGTCGAGCGCAGCCGAAACAGCACGCGTCTGGGAGTAATACAATCTGCGCTCTTGTGTTGAGCGAGGCTTCTTCTCAAGCCAGCACGAATCGTTCAGTGGGAAGGAGATGCTTGGCTCCGCTGGCCTGCGGCTCGCTGCGCGGACGCCAGATGAGCAGGACAGACGCCGCGGGCAGTGCCTTGGCGCCACTCGACAGCACTCTGCTCTAACCTGACAGTTAAACTGAGTAGGTACAAACCTCGCTTCGATAAGAGGCAATCTTGGCATTGCCGAGGCACCTATGCTGAGCGAGGGGCGGCCGGTAATCCCGCCAGGCCCACGGTTCATCCGGAGCATTCGACGCTTCGGGAACACAAAGTTGAGGCGGGATGGGGCCGGCCGACACCTTTGGACCACTACTTAACTGCTGGTCCCGATGAAAACTCTGCTACTCCCGCTGCTCCTGATGCTGAGCACCGCCCGCCTCACCGCCCAGGCGCAAACCGCGCCGACCGAAACCCACCAACCCACGACTTCGCCAACCCAGCTCTCGGGTACGGTGCGCGACGGCAGCGGCCAGCCGCTGCCGGGGGTGAACGTGTTTCTGAAAAGCACCTTCGACGGGGCCAGCACCGACTCGCTGGGGCGGTTTCAATTCAGCACCGCGCAGGCCGGCAGCTTGCCGCTGGTGGTCGCCTTCATCGGCTACGAGCCCTTGGAGCTGCCCGTGACCCTCGGCCAGGGCGCCGTGGCGCTGCCCAACATCAAGTTGAAGGCCAGCCGCGCCGCCCTGGGCGACGTGGTGGTGACGGCCGGCGCCTTCGAGGCCAGCGACGAAAAGCGCAGCAGCGTGCTCAAGCCCCTGGACATCCTGACCACGGCCGGCGCCCTGGCCGACGTGGCCGGCGCCCTCAACACCCTGCCCGGCACCAGCCGCAACGGCGAGGAAGGCAAGCTGTTTGTGCGCGGCGGCGCGGCCGGCGAAACCAAGCAGTTTCTGGACGGCGTGCCCCTGCAAAGCCCGTATTCGGCCAACGTGGGCGGCTCGCCGGCCCGGGGGCGGTTTGCACCCACCTTGTTCAAGGGCACCGTTTTCAGCACCGGCGGCTACTCGGCCGAGTACGGGCAGGCGTTGTCGGCGGCGGTTATCCTGAACTCGACCGACCTGGCGCCGGAAACCCAAACGGGCATCACGCTGCTGTCGCTGGGCCAGGTGGGCCTGTCGCGAACCCAGCGTTGGGAGCGCGCCTCGGTGGCCGTGACCGGCGACTACATGAACATGCGGCCCTACTTCGGGGTGATTCCGCAGCAGCTGCTCACGGCCCACGAGACGATGAACAGCTCCGTGGCCTACCGGCAGCGCACCGGCGAGGGCGGCATGTTTAAGGTCTACGGCGCGGTGAACCGCTCGACCACCGGCGTGCGCACGCCGGCCGTGGGCTGGGAAAACGGCCAGCCGGTGGACCTGCGCAACACCAACGCTTACCTGAACACCAGCTTCCGCAGCCACCTGCGCGGCGGCTGGAGCGTAAACACGGGCCTGGCCGCCACCCGCGACGTTCAGAACTTGGACCTGGGCGTGCAAGGCGGAGCCCCAACCGTCAACAAAGTGGCCGACGTGGAGCAGTCGGTAGTGGGCCGGGTGGTGCTCACCAACGACTCGGTCGGCACGTACTGGAACCTGAAAATGGGCGCCGAGGGCCTGGGCCAGCACGTATCCCAGCAAGCGCAGCTGAGCACCGAAGGCCAGGAAACCGACCTGCCCCGCCGCGCTTTCGAGGAACAGCGCGCCGCCGGCTTTGCCGAGGCCAACATTTCCTTTACTAGCAAGCTGGCCGGCCGGGTAGGGGCCCGCACCGAATATTCGGCCCTGCTCAGCCGCTGGAACGCCGCCCCCCGCCTGGCCCTGGCCTACCAGCTCAACGAAGACAACCAGGTGTCGGCCGCCTACGGCCACTTCTACCAAACCCCCGCCAACGACCTGCTGCTCTCCGGGCAGTACAGCAAGGCCCTGCGCTTCGAGCGGGCCGACCACTACCTGCTCACCTACCAGCGCGTCACCAGCCTCCGCACGCTGCGGGTGGAGGGCTACTATAAGGACTACCGCAATCTGCTGCGCTTCGACGCCGCCCAGCCCTACCGCCCGGGCTCGTACCAGAGCACCGGCAGTGGCTACGCCCGTGGCCTGGACGCGTTCTTCCGCGACCGCAAGACAGTGCCCAAGCTCGACTACTGGGTGAGCTACGGCCTGCTCGACACCAAGCGCCAGCAGCGCACCGACCCAACCCTGGCCATGCCCACCTTCGCCTCGCGGCACAACGTGTCGGTAGTGGGAAAATACTGGTTCAGCAAGCTGCACACGCTGGTGGGCGCTACCTTCAACTACAGCAGCCCGCGCCTTTCGTACGACCCCAGCTTCCAGGCCATCCGCACGCCCAACTACCAAGAGTTTAGCATGAACCTGAGCTACGTGACCACCATCCGGAAGAACTACACCATCGTGCACGTGTCGTGCTCCAACCTGCTGGGCCGCAACAACGTGTTCGGCTACCGCTACGGCGCGGCGCCCAGCGACCAGGGTACTTACGAGCGAGTGAGCGTGATGCCCTCGGCCCCGCGCATGCTGTTCGTGGTGCTGATGATTTCGATTAACAAAGCCCGCCCGGCCGACACGAGCGTGGCGCCGGAGTAGGGGCGGGGCCATCCCCGGTCTTCCACCTGCTATCCCAGGTGGAAGACCGGGGAGCCCCGAAACTTGGCCTAGCCGTGACGAAGCTGCTACAGCAACCGGCCTCTAAGCTCCTTGTACCGTGCCCTGCCAATGGGAACAAGCTCGCCATTCTTCAGCTGAAGCTGGTACTTGCCGCCTTCCTGCACCAGGATTTTCTGGGCTTGGGCAATGGGCACGAGATAGGACTTGTGGATGCGCTCAAAGGAGCTGGGCAGCAGCTGCTCCAGCTTTTCCAGCGACTTGTCGTGGAGCTCCCGCTGGCCGTTCTGCAGGTGCAGCTCCGTGTAGATGCCCGCGCCCTTGATGTAGCGCAAGTCGTTGATGTCGATGAGGATAATGTTGCCCTGCTTCTTCACGGCCAGGAATTTCAGTCCGCTTTCGGGCTTTCGTAAGGTTGCCGATACCCGGGCAAAGGCCTGGTTCAGGCGTTCCTCGGCAAAGGGCTTGGGCACAAAATCGAGCACGCCGTGGGCAAAAGCGGTGATGGCCTTGTCGGCGTAGGCGGAGATGATGATGGTGTGGAAGGCGCCGGCGCTGACGCTTTCCAGCAGGCCAAAGCCGTCGCGGCCGTTCAGGTTCAGGTCGAGCAGGAGCAGGTCGGGCGGGGCGGTTTCCAGCGCGTGCAGGCCCTGGGTTATTGAGTCGCAGGTGGTCAGGTCCAACTCCGAGCCGAAGAAGGCCCGGGTCAGGCGTTCGATGCGGCGGGCAATGCGCGCTTCGTCTTCAACGATGACTATTCTCATGGCGCGTGGGCGATGGTGATGCAGGTGAGCCAGCCCTCCGGCACGGCGGCCGAGTGGAGCTCCCAGCCGTTGCCGTAGCTTTCTTTCAGGCGGGCCGCGATGTAGCTAAAGCCCGTGCCACCGCCCACTTTGCGGCCTTTTTCCTCGGGCCGGGCCGGGGCGCAGGTCAGCAGGCGGTAGTGCTTGTGCTTGCCGGAGCGCTCGAAGCTGAGGTGGAAGCGGATGCGGCCGTCGGCCGGGGGCAGGCTGTGGGTGATGCCGTTTTCGAGCACGGTGTGAAAGATGGCGGGCGGCACCAGGTCGGTGGGGTCGATGCCCGAGTGTTCGAGCTCGTAGCTGATTTCCTTGCGGAACTGCATCACCTGCAGGTGCTGCCGGCACAGCTCCAGCTCCTGGCTCACCGGAATGAGGGTGGCCTCGGCCATCTCGTTGAGCAAGTCAAACTCCTTGGCCAGCGCCTGAATGAAGACCGCGCCCTGGGAGGGAGATTCCTCGACCCAGTCCAGCATGGAGGTGAGGGTGTTCTTGATGAAGTGGGGCTGGATGTTCTTCTTGAGCAGCTCCAGCTTCAGCCGGGCCGAGAGCAGCAGCGCGGCCTCGCGTTCGTGGTCCAGGGCCCGCACCCGGCTGGTGTGCAGGTAAAGCATGCACAGCACGATGATGGTGTAGGTAATGAACAATGTGTAGTCGTAGTGCAAAAAGAAGCTGCTCACGGCGCTGGCCAGCAGCCCGGCCAGTACCAAGGCGCTGCCCTTGGCCCGGCGCCGCAGGGCCAGCCCCACCACGAGCAGGGCCGCCACCCACATGGTCCAGCTCAGGCGCTCCGCCGTGAGGTCGTACTCGGTGTAATAGGCAATGGAAATGGCGACGAGCACTGCCAGCAGCCCGCCGATGAACAAGCCCTTGCGCCGCAGCTCAAACTGGATGGCAAAATACAGGGGCACCAGCAGGGCAATGGCAAACGTGAGCCAGCCAATGATTTCCAGGCGCACGTTGAAATGGCTGTAGGGAATTTCCAGGTACACCCGGGCGTACTCGGCCATCAGCAGCGCGAAGCAGAGCAGGCAGATGACGCTGAAAACCAGCGTGCCGGGTTCTCGCCGGCGGCTGTTGCCGAACAGAAACGCGTAATACAGGGCCGCCGTGAGCAAGGCGCCCGCCATCAGGTTGACGAAGGCCGTGGCGATGAGCGGCTCGCGCAACAGCCGCGGGTAGCTCCGCAGCTCCACCCCGACAAAGTGCAGGTCGTCGCGCAAATAGGCCTGCGTGGCCCGGAGGGCCAGTTGATGCAAGCCCGGCCCGGCCAAGGAATCGGGTACCAGATGGTAGCTGATTTCGGTGCCGGGCACTTCGGGCCGCGCGGAGGAGCCCAGCTGCCCGTTTCGGCTAATGAGCGTGCCGTCCCAGTACACCTCGAACGCGCCGAAGGCCCGGAGCTGCAAGCCCAAGGGCTGCGTGGTGTCGCACTGCATCAACATTACTTTGCGGCGCACCCAGAACACGCCGCGGTGGGTGGTGTCGCGGGCGGCGTGCCAGCCAGCATCGTTGTACTGCCGAGTGGCCCAGCGCGGGTCGTCGCCGGTGCGGTAAAGCACGTCATCCAAATCGTACAACGTATCGCTGGGCCGACAAGACGCCATTGCGAGCAGCAAAAGCAGAAAGGAAAAGAGCCGGTACATGACCCTAAAGGTAGGACCACCAGCGCCGGGCCAAGTGCCGTTCGCGAGGCCGTGGAGCCGTTGGCATGTATTTGCTAAAGAGCGCGCTGAGGCCCCCGTAACCTTGGGCCATGAAATCATGGATTTACCTCTGTTTGTCAGTGCTGCTGAGCCACGGGGCCGCAGCCCAGCAACCCGCCCCTGGCCCGGGCGGCACCGTGAGCGGCAAGGTGCAGGACCGGGCGTCCGGCGCACCGGTGCCCTACGCCACCGTCAACGTGAAGGACGCGGCTGCCCAGCTGGTGGGCGGCGGCATCAGCGACGAGCAGGGCGGCTTTCGCCTGGAGGGAATTCCGGCGGGCGAGCTCGTCATTGAGTTCCGGTTTATGGGCTACCAAACCGTGAGCCAGCCGCTGGTGGTGGGCGCGGCCGGCAGCAAGCTCGACGTGGGCACGGTGCTGCTCCAGCCCGATGCCACCCAGCTGGACGAAGTGACGGTGACCGGCGAAAAGCCCGGCATCAGCCTGCAGTTCGACAAGAAGGTGTTCGAGGTAGGCAAGGACGTGATGTCGCAAAGCGGCTTGGCCAACGACGTGCTGGGCGGGGTGCCGTCGGTGGCGGTGAGCCCGACCGGGGCCATCAGCCTGCGCGGCAATTCCAACGTGACCGTCCTCATCAACGGCCGGCGCTCCGGCCTGACGCAAACCAACAGCCTGGACCAGATTCCGGCCGGGCAGATTGAACGGGTGGAGGTCATCACCAACCCCTCGTCGCGCTACGACGCCGCGGGCACCGCCGGCATCATTAACGTCATCCTGAAAAAGAACAAAACGGCAGGCCTGGGAGGGCAGCTGCGGGCCGTGGGCGGCCTGCCCAACGACACCCGCCTGAACGCGGGACTCACGTACAAGTCCGAGAAAGTCAACGTGTTTGCCAACGCGGGCCTGCGCTTTTCCGACTACCTCGGCCGCTACCGCACCAGCCAAATTACCGGCTTGAACGGCCGCGCCGCCACCCTGGACCAGCGGCAACTGGATAACCGGCACGACGACAGCCGCGTGCTCTACGCGGGGGCCGACTATTACCTCAACGAGCGCAACACCCTCACGGCCGCCTTCTTCAAAGACGAAACCCGCGACCGCGACAAAACGGCACTGCAGTACGACTACGCCCGCCCGGGAGGGCCGCCAGATAGCACCTTACTGCGCAACGGAAACTCGCGGGAAAATCGCAGCTACAACCAGCTGGAATTCAACTACACCCGGCTTTTTGCGCAGGACGGCCGTAAATACACGGTGGACGTGCAGTACGATTTCTGGAACAGCGGCAAAGACTGGGACTTGGCCACGCGCCGCCTCTACCCCGACGCGGCCACGCTCCCCGGCATCCGCACGCGCTCGGTGGGGGGCAGCCGGGACCTGCTGGTGCAAACCGATTTGGTGCAGCCCCTCAACGAGCGGGCCACGCTGGAGTTTGGCCTGAAAGCCGAAAGCCGGCAAGTGACCAGCGACTTTCTGGCCGAAGAGCAGCAGGGCGCGGCCTGGGCGGTGTTCCGGGACATCGACAACCAACTGCAGTACGACGAGCTGATTAGCAGCGGCTATGCGCAGTTTGGCAGCAAGTGGAGCAAGCTGTCGTACCTGCTGGGGTTGCGGGCCGAGCTGACTCGCATCACCATCGCCGACCGCGAGGGCGCCTACAACAACAAAAAGAACTACAACCGCCTCTTTCCCACGCTGAACCTGAGCTACCAACTCCGCGAGGGCCTGACCAGCCAGCTCAATTACAGCCGGCGCATCAACCGCCCCTCGCTGTGGTCGCTCTTCCCCTTCAACGAGCTCACCGACCTGAACGCGCAGTCCGTGGGCAATCCCGACCTGAACCCGTCCTACGGCGACGCCCTGGAGTGGGGCCTGTTGCGGAATTGGGCTAAAGTGACCTTCAACCCGTCGGTGTACTACCAGCGCACTACCGGCTTTATTCAACCTTATACCTACCGCGACCCTACGGGCACGTTCATCAGCACGCCGGTCAACCTGAGCCGCGAAACCCGCCGGGGCCTGGAGCTGTCGGTGCTCTACAACCCGGCGAAGTGGCTGAATTTCAATGCCGAATTGAACGCCTTCAGCTTTAGCCAGCAGGGCCAGTACCGGGAGCAGAACTTCGACTTCGCCGGCCAAACCGTGACCGGGCGTTTCAGCACGCAGCTCAATTTGCCGGCAAATCTCCGCGTGCAAGTGCGGTACAACTTCACCGGCGCCCGAGACAACGCCCAAACCCGCACCCGCGCCATTCATTACGCGGACATCGGCCTGAGCAAAAGATGTTTGCACGACAAAGCCACCCTGGCACTCGACGGGTCCAACATCTTCAACTCGAACCAGATTCGCACCCAGACCCTCGGCGAAAACTACGTGTTCAACCAGGTGAGCAACCGCAACGCGGCCCGCTACCGGCTGAGCTTCACGTACCGCTTCAACCTGAAAGACGGGCAAACCATTCGGCAGGCCAAAGGCAGCAACCGGGAATAATGTGGCGCCGCTTTTGCGGCTACCGCCTCGTGCGTTTAGCGCGTGCCAAACCGGTAGCGCAGGCCCAGCGCGAGGCTGGAGGTAAGGCCCTCGGTGCGGTTGGAAGGGCTGTTGAGCGGCGTTGTGTGGTTAGCCAGCAGGTCCAGATTCAACTCAAAGCGCGGGCTGAGGCGATAGCGGACGCCAACGCCCAGCGTTGCCACAACGATATTTTGGGTGCCACGAGAGGAGTTGCTCTTGGTTTGCAGGCTGCCCGCGAGGCTGTCAGACTGCGTGGTGCTGTAAGAACCGCGGCCGTGCTCTAAGCCGAAACCGCCCACCGCATCGAACTGGACGCGGTGGGCCACTTTGCGGGTGAGGGTGTAGCGCGACAGCAACGACACCGACGTAACGCGGACCCTGCCGCTGCTCTGGTACCGGGAGTAGGCCGGGGAAGAGTTGCTTCCGGAGTAGTAGGAGTACTCATTGTCGTAAGAATACCGGGCCCCGCTGTAGGCCACGCCCACCTGCAGGGCCAGGCGCGGGCGTACCTGGTAGCCGGCCGTGAACTGCACGGGCGCGCGGAACGTGCCCGTGCCGCCGTAGGGCTGGGCTCCAAACTCTTGGTAATAGCTGCTGTAGGCGGCCAGGCCCATGTAGTAGCGGGGCGCGGGGGCCGGTTCGGTGGCTTGGGCGCGGCCCAGCAGGGGCGAACCGAGTAGCACAGTACCCAGGAAAAGTCGTGGTAGAAGCATGGGGCAGGAGGCAAGGGAAAGGTGACTAACAGCAAGGTGCTTGTGGCCAACGAAGCGTTGCAAGAGGCGGCCAGTATATTACTAATGCTGCCCCGGCATCTTCAGAGGTAGGCGGCGCCCCGTGCTCGCGGGCGGCCGGGGCCACAAACGCGGCGGCCCGCCGGCCTGAATGGTGAAGCCGTCGGGGTCAGACAAAACCAGGTGGTAGACATAGGCGCCGTCCGTGCCGCTGCCGCTGGCGAACTCCTCGTGGTAGCTCACGCAGTAGGCCGCGCCCAGGGCCAGCGTTTCGCGTGGGGCGCCGCCGCGGGCGTCGCGGAACACGACGTGCGCGGCGTGGCGTTTGCGCGGGTCGGCGGCCCAGGCCAGCAGCGCGTCCCCGTCGGGCACGGACAGGGTCAGGTGCACCCGCGCGTGGCGCGGCTGGGTGCGTACTCTATTTTGCTACAATCAGCCAGCACACGGCCGAATCATCAGGCGTCGTCTTCGGCCAAATCGCTGAGGTCGGTGGGTACGAATCGGACCTGCACCTCCAGTGAACGGCGAAGGCTGCCCGGCTGGCCACGTAGTAGGTAGCCTTGCATGGTGCGAAGCGGGTCGAACTCCACTCCCGCTTCATCAAACCCAGAAATCACCCACTTGCCATAATTGATGCTAGAGGGGTCATCTAAGCTGACATTCCAGCCGCCTCCAAACACCTTGCGGAAGGTTTCGCCCAAATAACTCCAGACCGGTAGCCTGAGCGCCGCAGCATCTTCTGATGTATTGCGCCAAGCAATTTGTTCGCCTTTGTCTTTGATATAACGCTCAAGCTCACCCAGACTGTGCAAGGTGTAGTCCAGGGTGTAGCCTTCGTCTCTCGTGCGCGCTACAAAACTCTCCTGATTGTCGGCTAAGTGGAACAAGAATAGCTGCAATTCTTCATTTGCAGCTTCGGCATCAATCAATTGTTTGGGTGTTGCCATGGTAGTACGAAAAAAATGAGGTTTTAAGGAATTTGGGGGCCTATTTTATACGTGGCACCTATTCGTTCGAGGGCAGCTAAAAATTGCTTTGATGCCCCTTTTTCCAAAATATATTCTACCTGAAAGTTACTCTGTACCAACTGTTCGTCTTTGGGCAAATCGAAGAGCCGCGCCTGTTTGTTCAGGCTCATTTTGCCCGTTTTGAGTTGCCCGCAGTATTGTTCATCCTCTTTGTACAGGTCGATTTGGCGGTAAGTAAGTGGTGTTTTGAGCGTTTTGCTCGTGGCGTTCATAGCTGTACGATATTCTCCCTCCCGTGCCAGGCCGCCGCTGGCGTTGCGCATGTTCACCTCATATTGTTTTTCCCAGCGCTCTAGGGGCCACGCTTTCGGGTTGGTGGCGGTGGCCGCTTGGTATTCTGCCCAACGCGTAGCCTTGTGTTCGGGGCTGCCTGCTTGCAATCCGTCCTTTCTCTGTGAGGCGCTCACCGCTCCCCCAATGGCCGTTCCCACCAGCGCCGCCACTCCCGGCACCCCGTGCTCGCGGGCGGCCAGGGCCACAAACGCGGCGGCCGGCCCGCCGGCCTGCAGGGTGAAGCCGTCGGGGTCGGACAAAACCAGGTGGCAGACGTAGGCCCCGTAGCGGGTCGCGCGGGTTAGCTTCGGGTGCGGGCGAAGTCGGCCAGGTCTTTGGGATAATACGGCAGGTCGCGGAAGCTGCTGTCATCGATGCCAAAGGCGAGGGCCACCCCCGCCGCTTCCCAGCACCAATAGCCCTTAAAGCCACCTCCTTTAGGGCCTTTATGGGCATCGTGCCAGCCTACGTTCTTAATGCGTTTATACCAATGAGCCAAAAACTGGTGTATCAATTCCGGCTGCTCTTTTGCGGGAGCTTCTGATGCATCGTAGAGCGCTTGGTACACCTTCGGATACAAAAGTTTTTTGGCTGGCTTGCGCTGTTGCGGCCCCAGCACCCTTGCAACGAACCGCTCAAACAGAAGGTCTTGTCCTTCATTGCGGATGCAAACCAATAAGCGGTAAATTACTGATGAGTCGAATTGCAACAATACCGAGAGCGAGAGCAATCCGACGCTTTCTACATAATTTGTCAAGTCATTCTTAAACGAATTAGTGTACACATCATCCACGTCTGCATCGCGCAAGGCCTCCCAAGCTTCGAGCACGTGCATGAAATCGCTCTTTAGTGATGTTATTGGGTAACCACGTGAATACCGTGCATATAATAATGACAAGCAGTCCCGAAGTACATCAAATTTGGCACCTGCTTGGTCAGTATAGGTATCCATATTTGCTAGCGTCTTTTGAAGAAATTGGTCCACTGTAATCAGGTGGTGGTCGAAATATTCTTTACTCATGAGGGGCTCGCGTTTAGTCATGTCTATAATCCGCTTAAAGGTTTGATTTTGCCCTTTGCATCAATAGTATATTGATGCAAATTTCCATCTGAGTCGACGTGCAGCAAACGTTTTCCAACGCCCTTGTTATTATCTCGCATTGCTTCCCGCACTTCGTTTGCTTTGGTAATGCCCAATGATTTAGCCAGTCGGTCACCTCCTTTTACCCATTCATCGCTCATCTGCCCCCCACTGGAAAGCTCAACTGCTTTTTCTGGCGTGCTGGTGTATTTGGTTTCGGTGATGATGTATTCGGGCGGAGGCGTGGCGTTTTTCCACACCCCCATCCAATCCGCGACCTCTAGGCGGGTCTAGCAGGCCGATGAGTTTGCCTTCGTGGTTTAGTTTCGTGTGCCCCTGGGCGGCAAATAGCTTGTCGGCTTGGTACTCGCCCAGGCAGCCCTCCACGGTAAAACGCGCCCCGCCGCGTTTGCCCTCTACGCCCCACCAGTCTTCTTGGCTGCGAGGTTGTTGTTTCTGGCGCTCCTTCTCGGCCTTATAGGCGGCGTACATGTCGGCGATTCGCGTCGGGGCAAGGGCGGCGGCCCACGCGGCGGCCTGCGCGTCAGGAGCCATCCGGGCCGTTCCCACCAGCGCCGCCGCTCCCGGTACTCCGTGCTCGCGGGCGGCCGGGGCCACAAACGCAACGGCCGGCCCGCCGGTCTGCAGGGTGAAGCCGTCGGGGTCGGACAAGACCAAGTGGCAGACATAGGCGCCGTCCGTCCCGCTGCCGCTGACGAACTCCTCGTGGTAGCTCACGCAGTAGGCCGCCCCCAGGGCCAGCGTTTCACGCGGGGCGCCTACGCCGGGGTGCTGGACACCAGCCCGTCTAAAAAAGCGGTGAACGAGGGGGCCAGGAAATGCACCCCCGAGCCGTAGTCGAGTGGAGCGGGCGGGGTCGATTCGTCGGTTTCCTCGTCGTAGTCGTACTCGGGCGGCGTATAAAATTCGTGGGCAATGTAGTAAACCGCGCCGTAGTCTTGGGGGCCTATGCTTAGCACGAATACGTCACCCCCAGTTTCGTCTCCAAACGGCACCAAGTCGGGGTGCAATTGGTCGTATAGGAGCTCCACGCTGCGTTCTAGTGTGTTCTTGCCGTGACCAACCGAGTAAAAGTCGCTGATTTTGCGCTTTACCTCGCGTCCGCTTGGCTGGCGTTCTATGAACGTTCGTCGCGCTGGCCGGCCACCGTTATGTTGTAAAAGGTGTGCTTTGTAATCGGTGGGCAATGTGAACTGATATTTTTGCTCAACAGCGACGAGGTCGGCAGGCGTAGCTGGTTCTTGCGTATTGGTAAACGGATTGGGTTCCATGACAATTAATCATAAAGTGTAATACCCAAGTGCTTATTGCACTGGTCGCACGAGCCGAAATGGACGAAAGTTGCTTTGTGGGCGTCGCGTTCCACCAGCTCCATTGTGCAGGTGCCGTAAGGTGGTGGGGTGCCTGTGGTCGGGATGAAGTCGTCGCGGTGGTGCCAGGTGTATCCCTCGGGGGCTTCGTCGGCATCCAGCCCTTGTAATTTCAGCAGGTCGGTCAGCCCTGCTTCTTTGTTGGCAGCCCTGAAATCGCCCTCGCGGTTGCCAGCCATCTTGATTTGTACCACATTCTTCTGCCCAAGCCCCACAGGCATCATGTACTCGGTGCCCGCAAAAGTGGGTTCACCGTTAAGCGAAAGCGGAATACGCGTTAGTCCCTTTCTGGTGCCCGTGACGTTGAACGCTTGCTGCGTTGCTGCGTCGTAGACGGCTACCACCTTGCCTTTGTCGTCCACGCGGTACGTGAATGGGTCACCAGCCACGTGAAATTCGGTCATGTGATGCTGCTTTAGCAGCGTAAACTTTTTATTCTTGGCACTTCGGGAATCGTCCCAGCGGCCCTGAATAAGCGCTTGCCACTCCGCGGCCGTCAACTGCACCTGGGCGTGGTCAGGCGAAGGGTTGGGATGCGGGGCGGCCAGATGCGAAGGCACGTCGGCTGGGGATACGAGCTTGCGGAGGCCATTGGAAGAAGATGCCGCCGCTCCCCCAATCGCCGTTCCCACCAGCGCCGCCACTCCCGGCACCCCGTGCTCGCGGGCGGCCGGGGCCACAAACGCCGCCACCGGCCCACCGGCCTGGATGGTGAAGCCGTCGGGGTCGGACAAGACCAAGTGGCAGACATAGGCGCCGTCCGTCCCGCTGCCGCTGACGAACTCCTCGTGGTAGCTCACGCAGTAGGCCGCCCCCAGGGCCAGCGTTTCCACCGGCGAGCCCCCGCGGGCGTCGCGGAACACAACGTGCGCCGCCTGGCGCTTTTGCGGGTCGGCGGCCCAGGCCAGCAGCGCGTCCCCGTCGGGCACGGACAAGGTCAGGTGCACCGGTTCGTGGCGCGCCTTCGCGCTCACCCGGCCCCGTTGGTGGGTGGCCTGGTGCACGCCGTAGGCGCAATGCAGCACGGGAAATGCGTGGCCGGCCACGCGCAATTCAGCGGAGAAAGACGCCATGGGCAGAACAGTGTAGAGGACAGAAGCGAAGCCCAAAGCTAAGCTGTAACAAGAAGACTGCGGTGGCGCTGGCGTGGCGGGCTCGCAAGCGGAGGCCCTTGTAAAGAGGGCGCTGCCGCGGCGCTCGGCGTCGTCGGAAGTTTCCTGCGCTTCATCGGTCTTATCCGACGCTTCGGTCAGAGAAAATTTCAGCCGCTGGGGCGAGCCGCCACCTTTGAATCATCAACCACGGCAAGCGCCACCATCACCACTTCTCACCCTCTTTTTTCAAGCGTTATGAAAAAGCACCTCATTCTCCTCGTTCTGGCCGCCACTTCTTATTCGGCCGCTGCCCAGGCCCCAGCGGCCTCTGCTCCGGCTGCTACTGCCACGGCTGCACCCACCGGCTACCCCGAGATGATGGCCGCGACCATTAAGGAGCTGCTCAGCACCGGCGACCCGGCCCAGCTCAAGCAGATTGCCAGCAAGTTTGAGCGGGCCAGCTCCGTGGCGCCCACCGACTGGTTGCCCCAATACTATCAGGCCTATGCGTTGCTGATTAACTGCTTTCAGAGCAAGGAGAGCGACGACGCCAAAGACAAAACCCTCGACCAGGCCGAAGCTGCCCTGGGCCGCGCCCGCAAGCTGCGCGGCGACGAATCGGAGCTGCTCGTGCTGCAAGCCTACGTCTACCAGGCCCGGTTGGGCATCTCGCCCATGATGCGCTCGGCCAAGTATTCGGGGATGGTGAACGAGGCGCTGGCCCAGGCCAAAAAGCTGAACCCCGCCAACCCCCGCATCTACCTGGTGCAAGCCAACAACCTGTACTTCACGCCCAAGATGTTCGGGGGCGGCGCCGACGCAGCCAAGCCGGTGTACGACGAAGCCAAAACCCGCTACGCTGCCTTCAAGCCCAGCACCCCGCTGATGCCCAACTGGGGCGAGCGGCAGCTGCTGGGCCGCCTAAAGGCCTACGAGGGCACCGCCGCCAAATAACCCTTTCTTCTGCAATGGTGCCCGGGGCCAGTGGCTGGCTTCGGGCCCCTTTTTTCATAGCTTTAACCCGCTGTTCCATTTCGCCGTGTCCGCTGTCGTGTCTGCCGCTCCCAAAACTTATGCCGCCCCGCCCGCAGCCCGGACGGCACCACCCCTTGCCGCCGAGCGCCAGCCACTGGCCGGGGGCTACCTGCCCACTGGCTCGAAGCACAGCATTCTGAAGGCGGTGCGCATCATGCTGGTGCTTTCGGTGGTCATCAGCGTGCTGGTCAACCCCCACGCCCTGCGCAGCTGGTCGAATTTTGCCATCACCTACGGGTACACCCTCATGTACAGCATGGGCCTGTGGCTGACCAACGGCTACGTGGTGGAGTGGCTGAACCGCCGCTACACCTGGACGGTGCAGCCCGCCCGCCGCCTGCTGCTCACCCTGACCGTGTCGCTGGGGGGCTCCATGCTGGTGATACTGCTGATGAACGCCGTGATGCTGCTCTTGCGGGGCAAGCCCGTGAGCCAGCTTTTCACGCGGGAGATGTACTGGCCGCTCATGCTGCCGCTCATCGTCACGGTCATCATTTCGCTGTTCAACCACAGCCGGGCGTTTTTCTTTCAGTGGCGCGAAGCCGCCGTGCGCGCCGAGCGGCTGGAAAAAGAAACCGCCGTGGCCCGGCTCGACTCCCTACGCCGGCAGGTAGACCCGCATTTCCTGTTTAACTCGCTGAATGCGCTGACTTCGCTGGTGGAGGAAAACGACCCGCCGCGGGCCGTGCGCTTCATCCGGCAGCTCAGCCAGGTGTACCGCTACGTGCTCGACAGCGAAAGCCAGGAGCTGGTGCCGTTGGCCGACGAGCTGAAGTTTGCCGAGAGCTACTTGTTCCTGCAGAAAACCCGCCTGGGCGATGCCCTGGCCGTGGAAATGGAGGTGGCCCCCGCCGACGTAGCCCCGTATTTCGTGCCGCCCCTGGCCCTGCAGCTGCTCCTCGAAAACGTCATCAAGCACAACACCGCCTTTCAGGCCGACCCGTTGCACCTGCGCGTGACGCTGGATGCGGAAGCGGGTACGCTCACTGTGCGCAACACCCTGCGCCCGCGGCGCCTGGCACCAGGCGAGGTGTCGGGGCTGGGCCTAAAAAACCTGGCCGCCCGCTATGCCTTCCTCACCGACAAGCCCGTGGTGGCCGAGAAGCAGGGCAACGAGTTTGTGGTTTCGTTGCCGCTGCTGGTGCTGTAATATCAACACGTCATGCCGAGCGCAGCCGAGGCATCTCGCGTGCCACCACTAACTCTTTTCGCCGATTGGATTACTCCCCCACGCGAGATGCCTCGGCTGCGCTCGGCATGACGTTCTTTTGTGTTTCGTGCTTTATTGCCTCTGATATCCGCCCATGCCCCTCCGCGCCCTCATTGTTGAAGACGAACCCCTCGCGGCCCGCCGCCTGGCCGATATGCTGGCCCGCCAGCCCGACCCCGTGCAAGTGCTCGGCACGCCCGAGTCGGTGGCGCAGGCCGTGGCGCTGCTGGCAAGCACCCAGCCTGGACCGGATGTGCTGTTTCTCGACATTCACCTCGCCGACGGCCTGAGCTTTGAGCTGTTTGAGCGCGTGCAGGTGCGGTGCCCGGTCATCTTCACCACCGCCTACGACCAGTACGCGCTGCAAGCTTTCAAGGTGAACAGCGTGGATTACCTGCTCAAACCCATTGACGAAGAAGAACTAACGGCGGCTGTGCGTAAGCTGCGCGAGCGAATGCCGGCAGCCCCGCAGCCTGCCACCGCCGCCCCGGCCTTCGACCCCACGCTGCTGGCTCAACTCATGCAGCAGATGCAGCAGACAACGCCCGCGGCCACCAGCTACAAAACACAGTTTGTGGTGCGGGTGGGCGAACACCTCAAAGTGGTGCCCCTCGACCAGATTGCCTATTTCTTCAGCCTCGAAAAGGCCACCTTTCTGCAAACCACCGAAGGCCGCAAGTTTGTGGTGGACTACACCATGGACCAGCTCGAAGGCCTGCTCGACCCGCGCCGCTTCTTCCGCCTCAACCGCGCCTACCTGGCCCAGCAAACCGCCATCCAGGACATCATCCACTACACGAACTCCCGCCTGCAAACCGTGCTCAAGCCCACCGCCCCCGACGCCCAGGTGCTGGTGAGCCGCGAGAAAGTGAACGTGTTCAAGAGCTGGCTGGATAGGTGAGATGGTGAGTTGTGAAATGGTGAGGCGGAGCGGCAGGAGCGCGTCATTGCGAGGGCGCAGGCCGTGGCAATCCGTCCTCTTGTAGCGACTAACCTTGAGATGTGAAAAGCCCCGGCACTGCGCAGTACCGGGGCTTTTCTATTATTTATGTTTGGAAGATTAAGTGTGCCACATCTCATTGGCTAGTCGCACGGAGAGAAAGGATTGCCTCGCTTCGCTCGCAATGACGCACGCATTCTCACCACCTCGCACCTCACCGACTCCGCAGCTCGCGCAAATGCAGCACAAACCCTGGCAGTACCGGCTCGCCACTGAGCTCTTGGTCGAACCCCTGGCTGGGCCGCATGGGCTGGCCGGGCGCAAACACGTACACCGATTCGGTGGCGGGCACCAGCAGCCACGCCAGTTGCGCCCCGGCTTCAAGCCAGGCGTCCATCTTGTTCAGCAAGTCGGCCAGCCGGTCGGTGGGCGACGCCAACTCCACAACAAAGTCAGGGCACACGCGGGCAAATCCGCGCCGGTCTGCTTCCGACAGGGCATTCCACCGGGCGTGGCTCAGCCAGGAAGCATCGGGCGAGAGCATGGCCCCGGTGGGCAGTGTGTAGCCGGTGGAGGAGTCGCCGGTGCGCCCTAGCCGGTGTTCTCGGTTCCACAAAGCTAATTGCATGGTTAGCTCGCTGTTGGCAAAGCCACTTTCGGTGCTGGCGGGAGGCATGATGGTAATTTGGTGGTTGGCATCACGTTCGATGCGCAGGTCGCGGTGGTCTTGGCAGAACTGGTAGAATTCCTCGTCCGTAAGGCGGTCGAGCACAGCAGACTTTAGTCTCAAAATGTCCATGGCGGTGGCGGTTGTGGCTCCAAGATACGCAGAAAGCTACCCCTCCAGCCAGGCTTTGACGGCACTGGCTTTCTCGCGGCTCACCAGCACTTCCTCGCTGGGGGCGGGGTGCAGCTCCACCAGCAGCTTGCCGTTGAAGTGGGGGTGCAGGCGGCGCACGGCGGGTAGTTGGGCAATAATTTGGCGGTTGAGCCGGAAAAACTGGGCGGGGTCCAGCAGGCCTTCGAGCTGCTCCAGCGTGTAGTCGACCACGAAGCGGCGGCCGTCGGACGCCACGAGCGTGGTCAGCTCGTTGCGGCTTTGGAACCACGCCACCTCGCCCACCGGCAGGGGCAGGAGCTGCTCGCCCTGCCGCACCAGGAAACGCGTTTTGTGCGGGCGAGCCAATGCATCGAGCAAACGCTCGATGCTTAATGAAGAATGAGGAATGACGAATGAGGAATTCTCAGACGAACCCAATTCTTCGCTCCTCATTCTCAATTCTTCATTCAGCCAAGCTGCACGCGTCGCGTGCAGCTTGGCGATGGCGGCTTGCAGCTCCGGGAGCTTGATGGGTTTCAGCAGGTACGCCACGCTGTTGGCCTGGAAGGCGCGGATGGCAAAGGCATCGAAGGCCGTGGTGAAAATGACGGGACTGGGCACCACGGCCTGCTCCCAGATTTCCAGACTCAGCCCATCGGCCAGCTGAATGTCGCTGAGAATGAGGTCGGGGGCGGGGTGCGTGGCCAGCCACGCCAGGGCGCCACTCACGGTGTCGAGCACGGCCAGGACCTGGCTGTCGGGCGCGGCCTGAGCCAGCAGGCGCTGCATGCGCTCGGCGGCGGGGTATTCATCTTCGAGCAGCAAAACGGTCATGCCGGGCAGGAGAGAGGTTAGCGGGAAAGGCTCCCGAGGTGCAAGCCAAAATACCAGGTCCAGGCCATGAACAGCAGCTGCAGCGGCACCCGAAACCACAGGTAGCGCGGCCCGGGCCCGGTGAGCTGGCCGGTTTGGTAGTCCAGGCCGATGCGCGCGGCGTGGACGTTGGCGGGCAATATTGCCGCAAAAAAAGCCAGCAGTGCCCACGCGGTGGAGGGCCGCGCCGCCGGCCACAGCAGCCCAGCCGCCGCGGCCAGCTCGAGCACCCCCGTCAGGTACACCCAGCCGCGCCGAAACGGCAGCCACTCGGGCAGCATCTGCATCATGCCCGGCGTGAAGGCGAAGTGGCCCACGGCCGTGAACAGCAGCATGACGACCATGGCGCCGTTGCCGGCCCAGCGGAAATTCGGCTGGCCGGCCAGCAGCCACGTGCCGCCGCCAATCAGCGCGAAAGCGACCAGTAACACAACCAGAGGTTTCATGACGACAACGTATTGAGGACTACATCAGGGGCAGCTTCACCACAAATCGGTCGGTGGCTTCCTGTATTTCCACGGCGTGCTCGGTGGCCAGCAGCTCGTAGCGGCGGCGCACGTTGGCCAGGCCCTTGCCGGTGCCCGGCGCCAGGCCCACCGTGCGGGTACGCCGGGTATTTTCCACGGTCAGAAACCCGTCGTTCGCGTTGGCCGCAATGCGCAAGTGCAAGGGGTGTTGCCGGGATGCTTCGTTGTGCTTCAGCGCATTCTCCACCAGCAGCTGCACGCTGAGCGGGGCCACGCGCCGGGCCAGGGCTGGGGGCTCCACGGCCATTTCCACCACCAGGTTTTCCCGAAAGCGGGCTTTGTGCAGCGCCAGGTAGGTGTCGACAAACGCCAGCTCGTCCGCCAGCGGGACGGTGGGCTGGCCCTGGGCCAGCAGCACGTAGCGGTACACGTCGGCCAGCTGTTCCACAAACTGCTGGGCGGGCTGGTTGTCGGGCTCGATGAGGGCCGCCAGGGTGTTGAGGTTGTTGAAGAGGAAGTGGGGGTCGAGCTGGCTTTGCAGGGAATCGAGCTGGGCCTGGGTGCTGGCCCGGGCCAGTTGGTCGACGCGCCGCAGGTTCTGCTCCCACTGCTGGAAGAAATACATGGTTTCGTAGAGCGTTTGCACCAGCAAAGTGGGCAGCAAGTTGAACCCGAATTGCCGGAATAAGTCGCGGGGTGCCATCGAAAACCACTCTGGCTTAAGCAGGTGCAGCGGCAAGGTGAAGAGCGCCGTGCCCACGCCCGTGAACACCACCGAGGCCGCGGCCAGCGTCCACAGGCGGCGGCTGGTTTGCTCCACGCGGGGCAGGCGGCGCAGCAGCCAGGCCCACAGCGCCCGGTTGCCCAGCCAAAACCCCGCGGTGAAATACAGCGAGAAAAGCCAGGTGACGAGGAAGCGGACCGGCACGTTTTCTCCTTCGTAGTGCCCGCCGAGCAGGGCGATGATGAAGGCCAGCAGGGGCATGCCCCAGAGGCGAAACCGACGGTCGTTCATGCCGCAAAGATGCGCAGGCCTATTGCGCCCACACCGGCCGGCCCGCCATGGCCAGCGCAAACAGCCCGCCCACGGCCAGGGCGTAGATGGCCGCGCCCACCCACGTGAGCAGCACCGCCCGCCGGGGCACCCACTGGGCCAGCACCCAGCCCAGCAGCGGCACCACCTGCAAGGCGTGCATGCCCAGGAAATGGGCGGTGCGCAGGTCGCCGGCGCGGGTGCTCCAGCCCAGGCCGGGCAGGCCGGGGCCACCGTCGGGGGCGCCCACCGTGTGCTGGTTGAGGCGAATCATGAGGCCGCCCAGCACGCTGCCTACCAGGAACAGCAGCACCCCCAGGCGCACGCCCCACACGTAGCCCGCGGGCCCGTGCGGCCGGTGCCGCCACACCAGGTACAGGGCCCACACGGTCATGAGCGTATTCACCAAAATGAAGACGCCCATGAGGCCAAACAACGCACCATCGAACGCCGAGCGAACGTTGTAGTGCGAGGTAGTGCCGCGCGCGGCTTGCAGAAAAATGGCGACCTGCTCCACCACCATGCTCAGGGCCACGCCCCAGCTCAGGCGGCGCACGCTGCGCTGGGCGGCGGGCGGCAAGTCAGCCAGCAGCCAGGCCAGCGTCCAGGTGAAGGCAATAACGGAAAGGGCGAACTTCAGCGGCTTCACCCAAACCAGCGCGCCGGTCACCAGGCGCTGGTCGAGGGGCAGCAGCGCCAGGGCCAGCACCGCCAGGCCCACGTTCAGCCAGCCGGTCCAGGACAGGACGGGGTTGGCGCGGTGCAGCACCGTCAGGGCCGTGCGCAGCGCCGACGGCGCCGACGCATCAACCGAAAATGAACCCGAAAGGAAGGCAGTTTTCATGGCAGTAAAGCTTGAGGGTGAACAATCAGGCAAGGGCAGCCGCGGGCCGGGCAACCCAGCGCCGCACGCCGCTGTACAGCAGCAGCCCCAGCGGGCCCAGCATGAACGTGGCCAGCAGGCAGGGCACCAGCGCCCAGTGCGGCACGCCGCGCCGTTGGGCATCGCGGGTTTCCCAGGCACCCACCACCAAGTCGAAACACAGGTAGTGCACCCAGCCAGCCAGCAGCGCCCACGGCTGTTTAAACAGTGCCGCTACTTCGCCCAACGACCCGAAGCCCGCCCCCGGCGCAGGATGCACCAGGGTCTGGTAGCCGATGAGTACCACGTAGGTAGCGGCCAGCAGCAGGGGCAAGGCGCCGCTTAGTACCACGGCGCGGGTAACGCGCCACCGCGGAGCCAATATGAGCAGGCCCCAGCCCACCATGGCAAGGGGGTTGGCCAGCGAAAACAGAGCGTCAGGGGTGAGCATAGGCCGTTGATGAATAGCAATATTTGATTCGAATTTACGTTTCAGCGGCCCGGGTTCGCCAGCCCAATCGCGGTGAAGCGTCGGTTGGCCGGGACGAAACCGCAAGGCTTTGAGGCGAAGCGGACCCTTTGCGGGGCTCTGGTTTCCTCCCTTTCCCACGCCATTTACTTCATTCTACCCGCTTATGGCCTTGTTGCTCCCCGCGCTCGTTCTGAGTGCTTCGCTCCGTTTGCTGGCCGGTTCGGCCGCGCCAGTCGCCGCGCCTCCAGCCCCGGCCGTGCTCAGCGGCCACCTCGACCACGCCCCGGCCGGCGACAGCGTGCGGGTGTCCTACGGAAGAAAGCAGGCCAAAGCCCCGCTCAGCCCCAGTGGCGATTTCAAGCTAGTGGTGCCGGACCTGAAGGCGGGCACCCCGGCCGAGCTCTCCTATGCCCGGCAGCGCACCAGGGTGTACCTGAGCCCCGGCGACCAACTCCACCTCACGCTCGACTTCCCGCGCTTCGACGAAACCCTGCGCTACACCGGCCGCGGCGCCGACGTGAACAACTACCTGGCCCAGTCGCTGTGGAAATTTGAGTACGGCCCGCCCAGCGGCGTGCCGCGCCCCAAGGTGGAGCCCACCACCACGCCCGCCCAAATCCGCCAGATGGCCGACGCCTACCGCGCCGAGCGCAAGGGGTTCCTCGCCACCTACGCCAAGGCGCACCCGCTACCGGCCGACTTCCAGCGCAATGCCATTCTCACCCTGGATTTGCAGTGGGCCACCTCCTTGCTCGACTACCCGGCTTACTACCGCTATGCCAACAAGCAGCCTCCCGTGCTGCCGGCTGCTTACTACGACTTCATGGCCCAGCTGCCGCTCAAAAAGCTGGACCAGTACCTGAAGGTTGACCGCGGCATTGAGGCCAACTCCGCCCTGCTGCATTTCCTCACGGTGTACTCCGGGCGCCTGTTGCCAGCCGGCACCCTGAGCACCGACCCCGCCGAAGCCCCTCGCATCTACGCCCAAGCCACCGCCGACTTTGGCACCACCGCCACCCGCGACCGGGCCATGTACCAGCTGTTCAGCTGGAAGCTCGACGATAACCTCGAGGGCGTACTGGCCGCATACCCCACCTTCCGCACCCAAAACCGCGACTCCACCTTCGCCCGCGACCTGCGCCAGATGCTGAGCAAGCGCTTGCTCATCCGGCCGGGGCTGCCCGCGCCTGCCTTCACTTTAGTAAATAACGAAGGCAAACAGGTGTCCTTAAGCGACTTCAAAGGCAAAGTGGTGTACCTCGATTTCTGGGGCACGTGGTGCGGGCCCTGCATGAAGGAAATGCCTGCCAGCCTGGCGTTGCGGAAAAGGTTCGAGGGCCAGGATGTGGTGTTCGTCTACATAGCCGTAGGCGATAAGGAAGACAAGTGGCAGCAGGTACTGGCCGCCGAAAAACTCACCGGTGTGGGCAGCGCGCACCTGCGCGTTCCAAACTCCGAAAGCACCAGGGGCCTGACCGGAATTACCAGCGACTACCAGGTCAACAAATACCCAACGTACTGGCTCATTGGGCGCGATGGCCGCATCGTGACCAGCAATGCCCCGCGGCCCAGCGACCCCGACGCCGTGGGGGCTGCCCTAACCGCCGCCCTGGCCCGCTAACACCGCGCCTCGCCAACGGTTGTGTGCAAGGCGGGCAACACCGGCCGGCTGTTTGTACGTATCCCGTGTAGTATGTCTCCCATCGTCCCGTTACTGGGGGGGCTGTTGCTGGCGCAAGCCAGTCCGGCAGCCCCCCTGCGCGCGCCCATTCCGTCCGACACGGTGGTGGGGCGCCGGGCCGTGCCGCGCATCGAGCACCGCCGCGTGGTGGTACAGTACGACTCGCGCTACTCCATCCTCAACTACAAGTTCACCACCATCAACGGGCTCAAGCTGGGGGTGGAGTTTAAAAACCGTTTTCGGACCGGTGCAGCTATTTATTTCCTCAGCAGCGGGGTGCCCACCCGGCAGGCTCGGCCCGAAAACGCCGCTCCCAGCGCCGTGGCCGAGTTGCGCTTCCGCTACCTAGCGGGCTACGGCGAATACGTCCTGCTGGAAACGCCCCGCTGGGAACTCAGCAGCAACTTGCAACTGGCCTTGGGTTCCGTCTACGTGCTCTACCGGACGCCGGGCGCGGGCTCCTTCAAAACGCCGCGCGAATTTATGGGCGTGGTCGAGCCCACGGTGGCCGCCCACGTGCGTGTGTTCCGCTGGGCGGGCTTTGGGGCTGGGGCGGGGTGGCGGCAGCCCGTGCTGGTGGCCGCGCCCATTCAGCGCGAACTCAACGGGCCGGTGTTCTACGTGCGCGCCAAGCTTTTCCTCGGCGATTTCATCAAAGTGTTGCGCCAAAAAGAGCCCCTGTTTACCCAAGACGGCCTGCGCAAAGAAGGCTAGCCGAAGCAGCGCTTCGCGCCTAAGCAGCACTTTAGCTGGCGAAATGCCCACACGACTGGCTTACCGGTGGGTTTCCTGCAGTCCGCGGAGTGTGGTGGCGCGGTCCAGCTTGCCGTTTGCCGTGGCGGCGAATTCGGGCACGTACACCAGCTGCTTGGGCTGCTCGTAGCGGCTCAGGCGCTCGGCCAGCAAGGCTTGCAGCTGCTTCTCAACCTCCTCAGAAAGCGGGCTGCCTTCGATGAAAGCGGTTACGGCCTGGCCCAGCCGCTCGTTGGGCTGGCCGGCCACGAAGCAGCGGCGCGACTCGCCAATTTCGGCCAGTGCCACGTCGAGCACCAGCTCTACTTTTTCGGCCGGCACCTTCACGCCGCCCGAGTTAATCACGAAGTCGGCCCGGCCCAGCCACTCGAAGGTGTGGGCGTCGAGCAGGTTCACCTGGTCGTTGGTGATGATGAGCTGGTCGTCGGTCACGTCGCCGCGCAACGTGAGGCAGCCGCGCTCGTCCTGCCCGGCGGCAATGCCGCTGAGCACTCGGTAGGCCGTGTTGGTCTGCGGGCCGTTGAGGCGGCGCAGGGCCACGTGCGAGCAGGTTTCGGTCATGCCGTAGGTGTGGTACACCGGCGCCCGCAGCCCCTGGATGGCAGTGCCCAAGGTGGCATCGACGGTGGCGCCGCCCACCAAAATGGCCTTCATGGCGTTGAGGCGCGGGACTTGGCCGGCGGCTAACAGGGCCCGGAGCTGCAAGGGCACGAAGGCCGCAAAATCGAACTCGGCGTCGGCCGGCACCAGGTCCAGAGGGTTGCCCTGGGGCTCCACCACAGTGAGGTGCATGTTGCGCTCGAGGCCGCGCACCAGCATCATCATGCCGCCAATGTATTCGCAGTTGAGGCAGACCAGCGCGCGGTCGCCGGGGCCGAGGTCGAAAAAGTCGGCCGTGCGGCGGGCCGAGGCTTCCAGCTGCCGCCGCCGCAGGGTAATGGGCTGCGGCGTGCCCGTCGAGCCCGAGGTGGTGAGGCCAAACTCCTGGGTGCCGTTGAGCCACTGCCGCACAAAGTCCAGCACCTTGGCCTCGTAGCCGTTGACGGGCGCGTCCAGCTGCGCCGGGTATTCACGAATGGCTGCGTAGGTGAATTCGCGGCCGTTGAGCAGGAGGGAGGTGGGCAGAGCAGTGGGCATGGGGGCAAAACTACGGGCAAGGGCCCGGCCGCCACTGATACCGCCGCGCCGCCCCCCGGGTTGTACGCCGCAGGCTAGGTTTTCTTCTTTTTGGCTAACTCCTGCTGCTCGGCAATAAACCGGTCGGTCATTTTTTCGAGGATGGCCAGCGTGACCGTGCCGTTCGAGAGCACCATGTCGTGGAAGGCGCGCACGTCGAAGTCGGCTTGCAAGGCATCCTCGGCCTTTTTGCGCATCTCCTTGATTTTCAGCTCGCCCATTTTGTAAGAGAGCGCCTGCCCCGGCCACGAGATGTACCGGTTGATTTCGGTGTTGACCTCGTGCAGCGACAAAGCCGTGTTGGCGGCCAGGTAGTCCACGGCTTGCTGCCGCGTCCACCCTTTGGCGTGAATGCCCACGTCAATCACCAAGCGGCAGGCCCGCCACATGTCATAAGTCAGCCGCCCAAACAAGCTGTACGGGTCTTGGTAGAAGCCCATTTCGTGCCCCAGGTACTCGCAATACAAGCCCCAGCCCTCGCCAAAGGCGTTGATGTACAGGCTGCGGCGAAACGGCGGCAGGGTGGTCAGTTCCTGCGTGAGGGCAATTTGCAGATGGTGCCCCGGCACGGCCTCGTGCAGCGTCAACGACTCCAGGGTGTACAGGGTGCGGTTGGGTAGGTTGTAGGTGTTCACCCAATACTCGCCGGCCCGCTTGCTGGCAATGGGCGCCTGCGAATAGCGGCCCGACGTGTAGGTGGGCGCCAGGTAGGCCGGCACCGGCGCCACCGTAAACGGCTGGCGCGGCAGCTTGCCAAACAGCGCCGGCAGCTTGCCCTCCGACTTTTTGGCAATGTAGGCGGCCTCTTTCAACAACTGCTCGGCCGAGGTGGGCTGAAACTTCTTGTCGTTGCGCAGCTCCGTCACAAAAGCCTTGAAGTCGCCCTTGAACTGCACTTGCTGAATCACTTTGTCCATCTCCGCCCGTATCCGGGCCACTTCCTTCAAGCCAATCTGGTAGACTTCTTCCGAGGCGAGGGCCGTGGTGGTGTAGTGCCGCACCCGGTCCTCGTAGTAGGCTTTGCCATCGGGAAAGGCCGCGGCGCCCAACGTGACGCGCGCCTTGGGCAAGTATTCCTGGTCGAAAAACGTGTTGATTTTGCGGTAGCTGCCCACTACGTCCTGCTGGATGATGCTGGCCGCCGTGGCCTGAAAAGCCGCCCAGTCGGCCGTCGAAATCGCAGCCGGCTTCACTGCCAGCGGTTTCCAGAACACCGACTGCTCGGGCTGGCCCACGATGTGCTGGGTGTAGGTGTTTTCGTAGCCGGTCAGAATGGCCTTGGGCTGGCTGATGCCCAGGGCCAGCCCCTTGCGCATGAGCTGCAGGTGCTCGTCGACGTACCGGGGCACGTCGCGCAGCACTTTTAGGTACTGCTCGGCGTCTTTGGCCGATGAAATGACCGTGTTGGCCCGGCCGGCCAGCGAGGTGTGAAAACCGGCATCGGATAAGATGGGGTTCAGGTATTCTTTGAACTGATATTCCGCCACTTCGCCCCGCACCTCGTGCTGCAACAGCGCCAGGTTGATTTCATCGTCGAAGCTCAGGCTCTTCGGGTTGATTTTCGCGAGGTCGGCCGCAATCTTCTTGTAGACGACGTGCTTGGCCAAGTAGTCACTCTCGGTGGCGGAGCGCAGCGGCTTGTTGCTGGCGCTGTCCTTGTGCCACGCCTGCTTATCGAAGGTTTTTATGGCATCCAGCGCGGCCACGATGCCCTTGTGCATGGGCGCCTGTTGGGCATGCAGCGCACCGGGCAGACACAACAACGGCAGCACGAACAGTAGGTGTTTTTTCATTTTAAGAGTAGTGAACACTGGCCCGCAAACGTCGCGAATTGCCGAAGAAATCAGGCCTCGTGCCAGGCCGGCGCGGCGCTAGCTCAGGAGCCAGTGCTGGTACGTTTTGGGCGAAGGCGCCAGCCGCCAGCACAACGCCAGCAGCACCCCGGCCCCGGCCACTAAATCGAAGGGCTTGTGCGTGACGACGTACGACGCCAGCAGCGGCAGGCTCAGCAAACTAAGCAGGCTGTTGCGAAGAAAAATGCGGCCTGTGTAAATGCGCAGGTTTTCCTCGGCGGGGCGGCGCAAGCTGGGCCGCATGCGCCGGAACAGAGCAAAAAGGAGCAGGCTCGCCACTGGCACCAGGGCCAGAAGCAGGAGCAGCAAGGGCCAGGTGGCCAGGCTGGGTTCGAGGGTGCCGCCCACGGCCACGCGGCGGCCTGCGGCTAGCACGGCGCCCGCCATCAGCAGCCCTTGCAGGGGGTAGTGCAGCCAGTGCAGCACGCGAATACGGCGGATGGCGCGATGAAATTCAGCGTCCGTCATGACCAGGTCTACTCCTCAAAACGTTTGGGTGAAAGGGAAGGAACGGCGAAAGTAGGGTGCGTGGCTGTCAGGCGCTTCGGGTAGCGCGCCAACCACGCCCGATTCTGGCCCCGCTCTGCCGGGCTTGCCACGCCAGAGCTTGCTTTTTGTACGGAAAATGACGAATATTAAGTACCCACTCCTGCACGCTGCGCCATGAATCCTGCCCCGCAACTCCCGACCCAGGCCCCCGCGCTCCCCGACCGCGAAGCACCCCTCAGCCCCGGCCCCGAAGCGCACGTTCGCGCCCAGGCCAAAGCCCGAAAAAAGGAGCGCAAAGCCGAGCGGTTGCGGTTCTTCTTTGGGTGGTGTGAAGGCTGCCGGGCCTTTGGCGAAGGGTTTTAAGCAAGCTTTCTCGGCATGTTCCGCAGGTATTGCCCCGTAGGGTTCCGGTGCGGGCTACGCTCTTGCGCGCAAACGGGTAGAGGCAGAAAGAGCGTAGAAGTCTGGCCGGCGCCGCTCAGCTGCCAGAACCAGCCCAATGCCGACCGTATAGGTCAGCAAGTCCCACCCCGAGAAGGTGCTTCCCAGCACCGTGCGGGCCCACGCTACGTCCTGCAAACCCAAGTAGTGCAGCAACCGCACGAACTGCAGGGCCTCAATCAGGTAGGTGCCCGCCAACGCGACCATGGCAAGCGCAAAGGCCGGCAAGGCCACGAAGCTCCTCAGAAGCGTGTAGAGAAAAATAGCCGCCAACACGTCGCCGATATAGGGTCGCACCACCTGGTCGTGCACGAAAACGGCAATGATACTTTCAACGGCAAACAACCCGAGGGCGACCAGAAAGTACCCTTTTCGAAAGGTCAGCATGCGCGCAGAGTTGGCTTGATTTCGGCGACAAGTTAGAGCCAACCCGCGGCAATAGTGCCGTACAAAAAGTCGGTTAAAAGAAGCTTCGCAGACGGCGTCTGTGCCGGTCCGACGCCCGAGGCGTCCGACCGGTTGTCGGCAGGGCTTTTGGGGGGATTGTGCTACCAACAACCGGTCGGACGCCTCGGGCGTCGGACCGGAACCCATACCCCGAATGCTGCAAAACGCGACAAAACGGAAAAGGCCCGCAGCAACTGCGGGCCCTTTCGGGACAATGCTTGGGCCTTAATTACGGGAATTTCGGAAACTTCGAAAAGTCGGGCTGCCGCTTTTCCATGTAGGCATTGCGGCCTTCCTTGGCTTCGTCGGAGAGGTAGTAGAGCAGGGTGGCGTTGCCGGCCAACTCCTGAATGCCGGCCTGCCCATCAAGCTCAGCGTTGAACGATGACTTGAGCATCCGCAGCGACAACGGGCTCTTCTGCAGGATTTTGTGGCACCAGGCTACGGTGGTTTCTTCCAACTGGTCGAGCGGCACTACTTTGTTTACCAGGCCCATGTCGAGGGCTTCCTGGGCGTCGTACTGGTCGCAGAGAAACCAGATTTCGCGGGCCTTCTTCTGGCCCACAATGCGGGCCAGGTAGGAAGCGCCAAAGCCGCCATCGAACGAGCCCACATTCGGCCCTGTCTGGCCGAAGCGGGCATTGTCGGCCGCCACGGTCAGGTCGCACACCACGTGCAGCACGTGGCCGCCGCCAATGGCCCAGCCCGCCACCATGGCAATCACGGGCTTGGGAATGGAGCGGATGATGCGCTGCAAGTCGAGCACGTTGAGGCGGGGCACGGCGTCGTCGCCCACGTAGCCGCCGTGGCCGCGCACGCTCTGGTCGCCGCCCGAGCAAAACGCCCGGCCGCCCTCGCCGGTCAGGATGATGACGCCGATGTCGGTCCGGTCGCGGCAAATGTTCATGGCCTCAATCATCTCCTGCACCGTGAGCGGCGTGAAGGCGTTGTGCACCTGTGGCCGGTTGATGCTGATTTTGGCAATGCCGCCAAATTGGGAGAAGAGAATTTCTTTGAACTCCTTGATGGGCGTCCAGCTGATGGGTTCAGTCATAAACAGATAGGGTTTGTCATGCAGAGCGCAGCGAAGCATCTCGCGTGCACCAGTAAATCAATCGTTCAACAATTGCGAGCGAGATGCTTCGCTGCGCGCTGCATGACAGGTTTTAAGCGAAAGCTGTTTTCACAGCCGCGCGGTATTCTTCAAAAAAGGCGGCGTTGGTCTTGCTGTCGGTAAACACCTCCAGAATGGCCGCGCCGGTTTCGGCTGCAAAGAAAACCGGTAAGGCGGCTTTGAGTTCGTCAAAAGATGAAACCGGAAAATAGCGGAGGTGAAAATCGCGCGCCGTGTTCTCGGCCGTCAGCAGCTGGCGCGTCTCAAAAAACTCTTCTAACTCCGGCTGCTGCCGTGGCCCATCAATGAGCCGGAAAATGCCGCCGCCGTGGTTGTTGAACAGCACCACCCGCAGGTTGGGCGTGGGGTAGTTGTGCCAGAAGGCGTTGCGGTCGTAGAAAAACGCTACGTCGCCGGTGAGCAGCACCACCGGCCGGCCGGGCTGGGCCAGCGCCGCGCCCACGGCAGTGGAGTTGCAGCCGTCGATGCCGCTGGTGCCGCGGTTGGCAAAAACCTCAAGTTGCCGGCCCGTGGGCAGGCCCAAAATGTTGGCGTAGCGCACGGCCATGCTATTGGCCAGGTGCAGCGCCGTGTAAGCCGGCAAGGCCTCCATAGCCAAGTGAAAGGCCGAAAATTCGTTGAACGCAGGCGCGGGTTGGGTAAAAAAATTTTCTAAAAAGGTTACCGCTTGCGCTTCCAGTTTCTGCAAGGGCAGAAGGTTCTCACGTGCTGGTAATGCAGCTTGAGCCCAATGGGTGAAAAATGCTTCTGGCGTGTCATGAATAATTCGAGTTAAGCTGCGGAACGTGTCCGCAACTGGGCCAGTGGGTTGCACATGCCAGTGTTGCACCGGCGCCACGTCACGCAGAAACAGCTTCAAACTTTTAGATACCAATGACTGGCCGCAGGTGATGAGAATGTCTGGGCGAAGCGCCTCTTTCTCTGATTTTGATAATCCGGCTAAGAAGACATCATGTTTGCCAACAAACTGCGCTGAAGGTTTCGGCAATAAGCTAGAGGTGTCCGGATAATAACTGCCGTAGGTTGGCAACGGCACGGGGCTTGACAGATTGGCGATGACATCCCCAATAACTGGCGCGCCAAAGACGGCGGCAAAGTGCGACACAGCAGTAGTCAGCTTTGCGTTGGCTGGTTGCTGACCCAAAACCACCAATATTCTTCGCGCTTCTTTTAGCTCGTAATAAGTGCCTTGATGTTTTTCGGCTCGTAATGAGGTGGGGAGAGTCTGAATGATTTTTACGTCCTTATCGTACCGGACAGCCTCGCCCGCTTTCGGGTAAAACGGCTCGCGCAAAGGCACGTTCACTTGCACGGGCCCGGCCGGGTAGGCGCCGGCCAGGTTGATGGCCTCGTTCATCATTCGTTCGGCGTGCCACTTCGCATCGGGATGGGCGGTGTCCACCGGAAATTCAAACGCACCCTTGGCGTGCCGGCCGTACAGGTTTTGCTGGCGAATGGTTTGCCCATCCAACTGGTCAATCCACTCCGGCGGACGGTCGGCGGTGAGCACAACCAGCGGAATTTGCTGAAAAAAAGCCTCCGCCACCGCCGGCGCATAGTTCAGCCCCGCCGAGCCCGACGTGCACACCAGCACCACCGGCCGCCGGGTAGCCTGCGCAATGCCCAGACCAATGAAGGCCGCCGCCCGCTCATCGGGCACTACTTTCAGCCTGCCCTGAAATGCCGGATGACGGGCAAACGCCAGCGTGAGCGGCGCCGAGCGCGACCCCGGCGACAGCACCACGTCGGTAACGCCGTGCTGGGCGCAGATTTCGGCAATGTTGTAAACGGCTTGCATAGAGTAGGAAAATCAAAAAAAATAATTCGACCGTCCTGCTCATCTGGCATCCGCGCTGCCGAAGTATCTCGTGTGCCACTAATTAGATTTACTGAGGCGGTAGAGATGCTTCGGCTACGCGGACGCCAGATGAGCAGGACGGTCATCAATGGGACGGCTCAATGGTCATGGTTCAGCACCGCCGCCACGGTTTGCAATTTTAGTTGGGTTTCCTGCCATTCCCGCTCCGGGTCCGAGTCCACGGTGAGGCCGGTGCCGGCGTAGAGAATGGCTTCGTCGGGCCGCAGCTGCAGGCAGCGCAGGTTTACGTAGAGGCGGGCCACGCCGGGAGCCGACACGTTCACCGGGCCCAAAAAGCCGCTGTAGTAGGCGCGGTCGTAGCCCTCGTGGGTGTGGATGAACTGCATGGCCGCGCCTTTGGGCATGCCGCCCACCGCCGACGTGGGGTGCAGCAGGCGCAGCATGTCGGTGCCCAGGTTGGGGAAAGGCACCTGTTTTAGGTTCACCGCAAAGTCGGTGCGCAGGTGCAGCAACTGGCCAGCTATGACGGTGCGTGGGCCCGTTTCGTGGTACTCGCGCAGCCGCAACTGCTTGAAGCAGTTCACGATGTAGCGGGCCACCAGCGCCTGTTCCTCGATTTCCTTTTGCCGCCAGATGGCCGTGCGGGGCGTCACTTCGGCCGTGAGGGGCTGGGTAGCGGCCAGGGCCATGGTGTGAAACATGCCGTCGGCGGTGACTTCGGCCAGGATTTCCGGGGTGGCCCCCAGCCAGGTGCCCACGCCCGGGGCGCTCACCAGCGACACGAACGCCCGCGGGTACTTCTCGCTCAGGTCTTCAAACGCCGCGAGCGGGTCGAAGCCCGGCGGGAGCGGGCGGCAGGCGGCCCGGGAAGTCACCACTTTCACCACTTCCTCGGCCTCAATGGCCGCCACCCCGGTGCGCACCAGCGCGGTGTACTCGGCCTCGGTGGCGCCGCGTGGCGCGGGCTGTGGGCTGTAGTTCCAGGCCAATTCTTCTACCTGCGGGGTCGCCAGCCAAGCCGCCAGACCCGGTATTACTTCGCGGGCCTCGGCGGCCACGGCCACGGTTTCAGGCTCAGCCAAGTCGTACCGAAAGTCGGCGGGCAAGAACAGCGCCGGGTTGTGGTCGGAGTCGCGGAAAGGGAAAAAGGCAAAGCCGGCGGGCGCTTTTGCATCAAGCGCCGGCGGCAAGCCGGTGTAAGACGCCTCCAGGGAGCGGGCCACCAGCAGGCGCGGGTGGTCGGCGCCGGGCTCGCGCCACACGGCTAGCGGCCGGCCTGTGCGCAACGCGCCCGCCGCCAAATGCCGCAGCCGGGCCGAGGAGTCGAGGCCCGCCGCGGCCGCGGGCCAGCGAATCTGCCGGAGGTCGTCGGCGTACATCAGGTCCTGGGGGCGCCGGCCGCCGGCAAGTCAATCACGGCCATGGTAATGCGGCTGATGCACACCAGGGCGCCGGTTTCTTCGTGCGTGATGCGGATTTCCCACACCTGCGTGCTGCGGCCAATGTGCACCGGCGTGGCCCGGCCGCGCACCCAGCCGTCGCGCACGCCCTTCAAGTGGTTGGCGTTGATTTCCAGGCCCACGCAGGCTTGCTTGGTGCGGTCTACGTGCAGGCTGGCGGCAATGCTGCCCAGCGTTTCGGCCAGGGCCACGGAGGCACCGCCGTGCAGCAGGCCCATGGGCTGGTGGGTGCGGCCGTCAACGGGCATGCGGCCTTCGAGGTAGTCGTCGGCCACGCCCACGATTTCCATGCCGAGGGCATCGGCCAGGGTGGGACGCGACGCGGTCCAGCTCTTGATGTCTTCCAGGGTCATGCGGTTAGTTGTCAGTTGTTGGTTGTCCGTTGTCAGTCATAGAATGAGGGTTGCCGGACTGCGTGGTTGAGCTAACAACCGACAACTAGCAACGAACAACTAAAAATCAACTCCGTACTTCGATGTATTGTTGAAGCAACGTTACGCAAAACTACTACCCAACGTGAGCCCCCGGACCATCTTTCTACTGCGCCACGGCCAGACCGATTTCAACGTGCGCGGCATCGTGCAAGGCAGCGGCGTCGATTCGAGCCTGAACGACACCGGCCGCCGCCAGGCCGCCCAGTTTTTTGCGGCCTACGGCCACGTGCCCTTCGACAAAGTCTATACCTCGGCCCTGCGCCGCACCCAGGAGTCGGTGCAGCAGTTCCTTGACCTGGGCCTGCCCCACGAGTCTCACTCCGGCCTCAACGAAATCAGCTGGGGCGTGCGCGAGGGCACCCGCATTACCATGGAGGAAGACGCCGAATACTGCCACGTGCTGGCCGATTGGGCGGCCGGCCGCACCCACGCCAGCCTGCAAGGCGGCGAAAGCCCCGACGAAGTGGCCGCCCGCCAGCGCCCCTTCATCGAGCTTCTCAAGGCGCGAGAAGACGAGCAGACCGTGCTGGTCTGCATGCACGGCCGGGCCATGCGCGTGCTGCTGTGCCAGCTGCTCAACTACCCCTTGAGCTGCATGGAAGGCTTTGAGCACAGCAACTTGTGCCTGTACAAGCTGGAATTTACCGGCTCGATGTTCACCATTAAGAACTTCTTGGACGTTGCGCACCTCGAAGTCGTGGTCTGAATTTCCCCGCTTTCGTACATGGATGTAGGATTCAGCTACTCGCTTGCGCCAACGGCAGCGCCGCGAACCTCCAACACGGCTCTGTAAACACAATGGGTTGTTTGCATAGTTTTTCGGGCTAATTTTGGCCTCCTCAATCCAAGCGCGACAAACCCGATGGCCGAAATCATAAAAATGCCCAAAATGAGCGACACGATGACCGAAGGGACCATCGCGGCCTGGCTCAAAAAAGTGGGTGATAAAGTTAAATCCGGTGACATTCTGGCCGAAGTGGAGACCGATAAGGCCACCATGGAACTCGAGAATTACGAAGACGGCACCTTGCTCTACATCGGGCCGAAAGAAAAAGAATCGGTAGTGGTCGACGGCATCCTGGCCATTGTGGGCAAGGAAGGCGAGGACTTTTCGGGCCTGCTCTCGGGTGCTCAGGGCGGCGCTGCTGCCCCTAAAGCAGAAGCCGCTCCGGCTGCTGCGCCAGCGCCCGCAGCTGCACCAGCTCCGGCCGCACCAGCTCCCAAAGCCGAAGCCCCCGCAGCTCCCGCCCCGGCCCCCGCGGCCCAGCCCGCAGCCGCTGCCAACGGCAAAAAGGCTACCGTGGTGCGCATGCCCAAGATGAGCGACACCATGACCGAAGGCACCATTGCCGCCTGGTTGAAAAACGTAGGTGATAAAGTGAAATCCGGCGATGTGCTGGCCGAAGTGGAAACCGACAAAGCCACCATGGAGCTGGAAAACTACGAAGACGGCACCTTGCTCTACACCGGCCCCAAAGCCGGCGAAGCCGTTGCGGTTGATGGCATTCTGGCCATCATCGGCGAAGAAGGCGCCGACATCCAGGCCCTGCTAGGCGGCCAGAGCGGCGGCGCTGCCCCCGCCCCAGCCGAGGCACCTGCAGCAGCCACGCCCGCACCAACTGAAGCGGCGCCTGCTGCCGCCGCGCCTGCTCCGGCTCAGCCCGCAGCGGCACCTGCTGCCACTGCTGCGCCAGCCGCACCGGGTGGCCGCATTCTGGCTTCCCCGCTGGCCAAGAGCATCGCCAAAGAAAAAGGCATCAACCTGGCCCAGGTAGTGGGCAGCGGCGACAACGGCCGCATTGTGCAGCGCGACGTGGAGAACTTCCAGGCCGCGGGTGCTCCGGCCGCTGCTGCCCCGCAAGCTGCTCCCACATCGGCCCCGGCTCCAGAAGCTGCGCCCCAGGCTGCCCCGCAAGTGGCGGCTCCGGCACCGCAGCCGGCTGCCAGCGCCCCCGCTGCTGCTTCCGATACCTACACCGACACGCCCGTGTCGCAGATGCGCAAGGTGATTGCCAAGCGCCTGTCCGAGAGCTTGTTCACGGCTCCGCATTTCTATCTCACGATGGAAATCAACATGGACAAGGCCATGGAAGCCCGCGTCAAGCTCAACGAGCTGTCGCCGGTGAAGCTGAGCTTCAACGACCTGGTGCTGAAGTCGGCGGCTATTGCGCTGCGTTCGCACCCGGCCGTAAACTCCTCGTGGCTCGGCGACAAAATCCGTCAGAACAAGGTCATCAACATCGGCGTGGCCGTGGCCGTGGACGAAGGCTTGCTGGTGCCCGTCATCCGCAACGCCGACCAGAAAGGGCTGGCTACCATCGCCAACGAGGTGAAAGAGCTGGCCGGCAAGGCCAAGACCAAGAAGCTGCAGCCCGCCGAGTGGGAGGGCAGCACCTTCACCATCTCCAACCTGGGCATGTTCGGCATTGACGAATTCACCGCCATCATCAACCCGCCAGATGCCTGCATCCTGGCCGTGGGTGGCATCAAGCAAACCGCCATTGTGAAAGATGGCGCGCTGGCCATCGGGAACATCATGAAAGTGACCCTAAGCTGCGACCACCGCGTGGTGGACGGCGCCACCGGCGCCGCCTTCCTGCAAACGCTGAAGAGCTTGCTGGAAGACCCCATGCGCCTGATGATTTGAGGCGCCAACCGCGAACGTCACCAAAAACCAGCCCTCACCGGCTGGTTTTTTTTTGCACAAACCTGTTAGATTGCACAAATTGAAATAAATACTTCTACTAATCTATCATTATCACCTTTCACCCTTTACCATGAAATAACGTTTATTACTTGCCCCCATCTGCCTTGTGAGTAGCATGGCCTGGGGCCAAAGTGCCACCCTGACCGGCCAAGCGGCCCGTGATTGGGGCCACTGTGGTGGAAAAAGGCACCAACAACGGTACCGCCACTGGCGGCGACGGGCGGTTTTCGTTACGCGCTCGCACCGCCTCGCCGCGGCTGGTCATCAGCTCGCTAGGCTACGCGACCCAGGAAGTAGCAGCGGACGCCGCGCAAAGCATCAGCCTGGCCGAAAGCAGCACCAGCCTCGACGCCGTGCAAGTGGTGGGCTCGCGTAGCGCCAACCGCTCCGTGACGGACTCGCCCTCGCCGGTTGACATCATCGACATCCGGGAAGTGACGGCGAAAACGGGCCAGCTCGACGTGAACCAGCTGCTGCAGTTTGTGGCGCCGTCCTTCAACTCCAACCGCCAAACCGGCTCCGACGGCGCCGACCACGTGGACCCGGCCTCGCTGCGTGGCCTGGGCCCCGACCAAACCCTGGTGCTGGTGAACGGCAAGCGCCAGCACCAGTCGGCGCTGGTGAACCTGTTTGGCTCGCGCGGCCGCGGCAACACCGGCACCGACCTGAACGTGATTCCGGCCGCGTCCATCGAGCGGATTGAGATACTGCGCGATGGGGCGGCCGCCCAGTACGGCTCCGACGCCATTGCGGGCGTCATCAACATCGTGCTGAAAAGCTCGGTGAAGGAGCTCACGGCCAGCGCCAACTACGGGGCGTACACCGCCAAATACCGCCGCGACGACCAAGACTTCGACGCGGCAACTTCAACGCAAACGTCCACTACGGCATCGCACTGGGCGAAAAGGGCAGCTTCGTTAATGCCACGCTCGACTACAACCAGCGCCAGCACACCCAGCGGGCCAACGTGCCCTCGCCCAACGGCCTGGCCCGGCGCGAGTACGGCGACCCGGAAATTTCCAACGCCGCGCTTTACGTGAACTCGAAGTTTGCGCTCAGCGACAAGGCGCACGTTTACGCCTTTGGTGGGTTCAACAAGCGCAAGGGCGACGCCTACGCCTGGACCCGGTTTGCCGACGACGACCGCAACGTGCCCGCCATCTACCCCAACGGCTTCGACCCAATTATTACCAGCGACATCGAGGATTTGTCGGCCGTGGTTGGGATACGTACTAGGCTGGGGGGCTGGGAGCTGGACATTAGCAACAACTTCGGCTCGAACAGTTTCGAGTACGGCCTGCGCAACACGCTGAACGCCTCGCTGGGAGCGGCTTCGCCCACCTCGTTCAACGCGGGCGGCTTCCAGCTGGACCAGGACGTGGTGAGCGTGGGCCTCACGCGCAACTACAAAACCGTGCTGCAAGGGTTGAATGTGGCCGCGGGCGCGGAGGCGCGCCGCGAGTGGTATTCCTTATTCGCGGGCGAAGAAGCGTCTTACCGCAACTACGACCCTAGTTTGTCGGGCGGCTCACAGGGCTTCCCAGGCTACCAGCCCAGCGACGCCATCGAAGCCAAGCGCAACAACCTGGGCGCTTACGTCGACGCGGAGCTGAGCCTGACCCAGCGCTGGCTGCTGGCCGCCGCCCTGCGCTTCGAAAACTACAGCGACTTCGGCAGCACCCTCAACTACAAAGCCTCGACCCGCTACAACCTGACCGATTTCCTGACGGTGCGCGGCACGTTTAGCACCGGCTTCCGGGCGCCCTCGCTGGCCCAAATTAACTTCAACTCCACGTTCACCAACTTCATCGGCGGCGACCCGGTGGAGGTGCTGCTGGCGCGCAACAACAGCGCCGTAACCCAGAAGCTGGGCATCCCGAGCCTGAAGCAGGAAACTTCGACCAGCGCCAACGTGGGCTTTACCAGCCGCCTGGGCTCGGCGGTGAGCCTCACGGTGGACGGCTACTACATCAAGGTGAAAGACCGGGTCGTGCTCACCTCCCAATTTGGAGCCGATGACCCCGTGATTGGCGCCGACCTGGTGGCCCTGAACGTGGACCAGGCCCAGTTCTTCGCCAACGCCGCCGACACCCGCTCGCTGGGCCTGGACGTGGTGCTGAATCATTTTGTGACCGTGGGCACGGGCCGCCTTACCTCCACGCTGGCCGCCAACTTCAACAACCTGCGCGTGGACCGGGTGAAGACGTCGGGCCGCCTGGCGGGCCGCGAAGACGACTTCTTCGGGGCCCGCGAACAGGCCTTTGTGAAAGCGTCGGCGCCGCCTTCCAAAATCAACCTCACCTTCGACTACCAGGTGAGCCGCTGGGGCGCGCTGCTGCGCTTCGTGCGCTTCGACAAGGTGACGCTGCTCGACTTCGACGGCCTGCAAATGAACTACGCCTCGCGCATCACCACGGACCTGACCTTGAGCTATGCCCTGACGCCGCATTTGCAGCTAGCGGTGGGCAGCTCCAACCTGTTTGGGGTGTTCCCCACGTTGTTTGACCCGCAGCGCACCGAAACCGGCGGTGCCTGGGACCCCCTGCAGATGGGCTCCAACGGCCGGTTTGTGTTCGCCAAACTGCAGGCCCGCTTCTAAGTCGTTTGCCGCTTGTGGGTTACCCGCTACCTGCCGCCCGGTCTGCAGGACCGGGCGGTTTGGTTAGGCGGTGGGGCGTAATTTTGGCCCCACTTCGCATCCGCGCCGTATTGGCTGGTAAGATGCTTACTTCATTACATGACCAAGATTCGCTCAACTACCGTTCTCGGCATTCGCCACAACGGCGAAATTGCCCTCGGCGCCGACGGCCAGGCCACTATGGACAAGCACGTGGCCAAGAACAACGTGCGCAAAATCCGCAAGCTGCTCGACGGCAAAGTGGTGACCGGTTTCGCCGGCTCCACCGCCGACGCCTTCATGCTGCTCGACCGCTTCGAGGAGAAGCTGACCAGCTACGGCGGCAACCTGAAGCGCGCCGCCATTGAGCTGGCCAAAGACTGGCGCAAAGACCAGTACTTGCGCAAGTTGGAAGCCATGATGGTGGTGGCCGACAAAGACGAGCTGCTCATCCTCAGCGGCACCGGCGACGTGCTGGAGCCTGACTCCGACGTGGCGGCCATCGGCAGCGGCGCCATGTTTGCCCAGGCCGCCGCGTTGGCGCTTAAGAAACACGCCCCCCATTTGTCGGCGCGGCAGATGGTGGAAGACGCCCTGCACATTGCCGCCGACATCTGCATTTACACCAACCACAACCTGATGATTGAGTCGCCGGTATAGGCAGGCATTGTTGTTCAACACATCAAAAAAAGCCCGTCATGCCGAGCGCAGCGAAGCATCTCGCGTGCTCCAGCTGATTACTACCACGAGCGAGATGCTTCGCTGCGCTCGGCATGACGTTCAGAAAGAGCGTTTAAAACCGGAAAATAATTCAATCCCCATTCCCCCGCAATGCAAGTAACCAACTTCCTCCGCCATCATTTCCGCCACTTCAACGCCGCAGCCCTCATCGACGCGGCCGATGGCTACAACAAGCACCTCGCCGATGGCGGTAAGATGATGATAACCCTGGCCGGCGCCATGAGCACGGCCGAACTCGGCATTCAACTCGCCGAGCTGATTCGCCAGGACAAAGTGCAGATTATCAGCTGTACCGGTGCCAACCTGGAAGAAGATATCTTCAACCTGGTAGCCCACGACTTCTACGAGCGGATTCCGAACTACCGCGACCTGACGGCCGCCGATGAGCAAGACCTGCTCAAGCGCCACCTCAACCGCGTGACCGATACCTGCATCCCGGAAGAGGAAGCCATGCGCCGCCTCGAGCACGTGGTGCTGAAGTATTGGGAAAAGGCCGACAAGGCCGGCGAATCGTACTTCCCCCACGAGTTCTTCTACCAGATTCTGCTCTCGGGCGAGTTGGAGCAGTACTACCAGATTGACCCCAAGAACTCCTGGATGCTGGCCGCGGCCGAGAAAAACCTGCCGATTGTGTGCCCCGGCTGGGAAGACTCCACGCTGGGCAACATCTACACCGGCCACGTGATGACGGGCGACATCAAGAACGTGCACACCATGCGCACCGGCATTCAGTACATGATGTACCTGGCCGACTGGTACACCCAAACCGCCACCGAGGAAAGCAAAATCGGCTTCTTCCAGATTGGCGGCGGCATTGCCGGCGACTTCCCCATCTGCGTGGTGCCCATGCTGCACCAGGACTTGCAGCGCCACGAGGTGCCGCTGTGGGGCTACTTCTGCCAGATTTCGGACTCCACCACTAGCTACGGCAGCTACTCCGGCGCCGTGCCCAACGAGAAAATCACCTGGGGCAAGCTGGGCGAGAAAACCCCGAAGTACATCATCGAAAGCGACGCGACCATCGTGGCGCCGCTGGTGTTCGCCATCGTGCTGGGGCAGTAATTGCCAGTAGATTCAGGAGCTAAAAAAACGCCCGCCGCTGAACCTCAGCGGCGGGCGTTTTTTTAGCTCCTGAATCTACTGTTTCGGCTACCGGGGCTGCGGCGCGGTCTGGGACGGCCGAGCCTTGGGCGGCTGGGCACCGGCTGCTTGCCGCTGCTGCTCCTGTTTGGCTTTGGCCTGCTGCATTGCCGACTGCTTGATGCTGGACCAGTTCAGGGTGAATATCAAAATTATACCTGCTACAATGAGGATGAAGTAGCCCAGCATAAACGTCATGAAGCCGCGCCAGAGGCGGCCCAGCCGGCCGATGGTGGTGTGATTAAGCAAACTGCCGTAGGCCCACGAGGCATAGGCTACCACCAGCAGCAGCGCGTAAAAGCTGAACGTCTGAATCTGAGGCGTGCCGCTGTAGGCGTAGGTGACGGGTAGCAGCAGCAAGCTGAGGAAGTTATTGATGGCCGTAATAAAGGCGGCAATAATGAGGCATTCGGCGTAGTTGTAGCCGCCGCGCCGCAAAAACAAGCGGGCCGCCAGCGCCCAGGCCGGCACCGTGGCCAGGTAGCACCAGGTCAGGTACTTCATGAAAAACGTACTGAAGGAGCGCTGTATCTGGTATGCTGCCTCGGGCATGTTCGGGTCTTTGGGCGGCATCATGTCGATGTGCAGCACCGAGTAGAACAAGGCGTACAAGCCTGTAATGAGGAACAGCAGCGACAACGGCCGGAAATGGTCGACGCGCTTGCCCGCCAGGTAGGCCCGGATGGTGGGACCGGGCCGGAACACCATTGTCTTCAGCGTATAGAGAATGCCCTTATCGACGTGCCAGATGCTGTGCAGAATGTCGTGGGGCATGTCCTTCAGCGTGAGGCGGTGCGTGTGGTGCGCATCCTGCCCGCAGCGCCCGCAAAACCGGTCGGGAACGGGGTGTCCGCAGTTCAGGCACTCGGCCGCTGCGTGCGCCGGGGCGGTGTCGGTGGCGGGCAGGGCGTGCACGGCCTCCGCCAGCTCCGGGGCGATAACTACTTCGGAAGTAGACGTGTGCTGCATAAACTAAGCGGGAAGGAAAAAGTGCTTGCCATTAAAGTTAAGCAATTGGGCTGAGCGTCTGGCCAGTTGCAGCAAAGAATAATATTGCGGGCATATGGGCCGCTCGCTAGCGCGCCGGGGCCGTTGCATGCGCGTGGGTGGCTTGCGCAGCACATGCTAGGCCGGTAATTGCCGCCCCTGTCAGGGCACAAATAAGCCCGCCGTTGGAACCGCGGCGGGCTTATTTGTGCCCTGACAGGGGCGGTAGTTCAGGGGCTAGCGCTGGGCGGCAGTCTGCGGCTTCTTTGGTGGAAGTTTTGGCCGTAGGTCCGGCCGCTCGTTTAACACCTGTACGGTAAGAACAATGATGCACACCAACGCCGCCAGCAGCAGCACCACGAATTGCATTAGGGAAATGCCCAGCGCCCGGCCGTAGCGCCGCGCCGCGGTAAGCGCGGGAGCGGCCAGCAGCAACTGCGCGTTCACCCAGAGCGTGTACACCAGCGTCGGGATATACACCAGCTGCGAAGCTACCCTGAGGAACGCCGGGTTGCCTGCCAGCAGGGTGGGCAGCATAATGGTGAGGCTGACGATGGTGAGAGTGCCCCCGATGAAGCAGTTGGCCAGCAGCACCTCGGCGTAGTTGTAGCCGGCCCGCCGCAGCAGCCACCACGCCACCAAGCTGTTGAGTGGCAGAAGCACCAACTGCATCAGGTACGGGTGTTTGATTAAGATAGAAATGTAACGGTCCAGCACCACCGACATGAGCGCCACCGGGGGGGAACCCGCCGTGGTGGGCTGCGCCGTGAGCATGGCCTGCTGCAAGTCCGTCTGAAAGGCCGACATGAGCAGGGCTGAAAAGCCCACGAGTAGCAGCAGGTAGCTCACCGGCCGGAACTGCCGCGTGCGCTGCCCCGCCAGGTACCCCCGGATGGTCAGGCCGGGGCGTGTTATCATTTGGTAAAATGTGTACGCCAACCCTTTGTCGACGTGCCAGATGGAGTGAGGCAGGTCGTGAAACAGCAGGTGCTTCAGGGTGATGCGGTGCGTGTCGGCCGGCTGCCCGCAGTGTGCGCAAAACCGGTCGGTGAGGGCCGTGCCGCAGTCGAGGCAGGCGTGGTGGGCCGGCGGGCCGCCGGTGGGGGCCCGCTCCAGGGCGTCGACGGCTACTACGGCCGTTAGGTGGGTAGAGTAGTCAAAGGACATAGGCGAGGGTTGCGATGACGAAATGACACTACGGGAAGCCCTGAAAAGGTAAGAACAATCCACAACATCCACAACCAGAGATTGGTGAGCCTGCGCCCCACCGGCGAGGGAGGCATCGCGCCGGCACGAAGGTTAGTGCGCGAGCCGGACCAGCCAGTGGCTTATCGTCTCAATCAACAGGGAGTTGACCAGCAGCCCCACCGCGGCAATCGCAAAGCCGCGCCACAAGCTGCCGGCCAAGCGGTAAGCACCGAGGGCAAACAGGGCATAGGCCCACGTTTGGTAAAGAGGCATCGAGAGGGTTTCGAAAATGTAAATGATTTTGAACCAGGGAGTGCCGTTGGCCCATTTCATGAGGGGGAAAAGAGCATCTGCACCACCAGCACGGTGCCCATCACCAAGGCGTTGGCGAGCAAATGCTCCACAAAGTTGTAGCGCAGCCGGCGCAGCAGGGCCCAGGAGAGGAACGCAAGCACGGGCAGCATGCCTACCGTGAACCACGAGAAGTATTTAAAGACCAGCTGGTTTGCGGCAAAGGCTTCGCGTTCGTGCTCGGTTGCGGCCGGCCGGGCAGGCTCGGCCAATTGAAGGTGCATGGCCAGGAACAGAAAGGAGGCAATGCCTCCCAGCAACAGCAGCAGCGCCACCGGCCGAAACAACTCGACCCGCTGCCCGGCCAGGTAGCGACGCATGGTGTGCCCCGGACGAACCAGCATTTCCTTGATGGTGTAGGGCAGGCCCCGGTCAACGTGCCAAATGCTGTGCGGAACCTCGTGCAGCAGGTGCGCAAAGGTGAAGCGGTGCGTATTGGCGCTTTGCCCACACTGCGCGCAAAACGGACCGGTGAGAACAGCGCTGCAGTTCAGGCACGCAGCGTCAGGTTCGGCATGAACCGCTAATCGAGCCGAAGAGGCAGTCAGGGTGTCGGAAGTGGAATGCATGGGACGCAACGGCAGGTTGTTCAAAAATAGTCACCTGCTGGCTGTGTTGAAAGCAGATTCTGGCCGCGGAAAAATCTATCCCAGCACGTGCTGCGCCAGTACCCGCTGCACGTCGTAGATGTTGACTTGGCTGTTGAACGTGCGCACGATGCTGGGCTGCAGCTCGCTCGACACCCAGATTTTGAGCTCGGCGTCGAGGTCCAGGTGGCCGGCGGTTTCGATGCCAAACCGGGAGATGCTTTTGTAGGCAATGGACAGGTAGTCGGTTTTCTTGCCGGTGAGGCCTTGCTTCTCCACCAAAATCAGTCGTTTGTTGGTGAAAATGAACACGTCGCGCACCAGCTTAAAGCCAATTTCAATGACCTCGCCGTTGGCGAGCAGCACGCCGTATTCGTCCTGTAGTTCGGCGGGTTGAACCACGCCGGCATTGCCGAGTAATGCAGAAAAAAAGCCCATGGGGTTGTGAAGTTGTTAGGTATGTCGAAGTATAGAAAATAAACTTGGTTTCCCTGCGTCATTTACGCAAAATCCCTTTGCTGCCCCGCTATGCCTTCCACGCCCATCCCCAAGAAAATACTGGCCCGTCAGCACGAAATCATGGCCGATTTCCTGCGGGAAATAGACGTGCACCTGGCCGACGTGGTGTCCGGCCGGGCCACGGAAATGTTCGAGATACGCGACTTTGCCGGCCTGCTGCACATTCACCCCACGCACCTGAGCAACACCATTAAGCTCACCACTGGCCACCCGCCGTGCTATTATTTTGAGGCCCGCATCATGGACGTGGCCCGGCGGCTGCTGCACGACCCCACGCGCTCCGTGGCCGACATCGCGGCCAACCTCACCTACGACCCGTCGAATTTCACGAAGTTCTTCAAGCGCTTCGAGGGCAGCACGCCCAAGCACTACCGCGAGCAGGTGTGGGCCGCCCAGCGCGAGGCAAAAACGGAAGGTGTCACCATTTAAACTGAACTACTCACCATAAACCAGGCCGCCCGCGCCCGGAACTTTGCCTCATCATTCACCCCAACCCATTGAACTGATGAGCACTTCCAAAATCGCCCTGGTGACCGGCGGCAGCCGCGGCCTGGGCAAAAACATGGCCCTGAGCCTGGCCAAAAAAGGCCTCGACGTCATCCTCACCTACCATAGCAAAAGCGCCGAAGCCGACGGCGTAGTGGCCGAGATACACGCGCTGGGCCAAAAAGCCGTGGCCCTGCAGCTCGACGCAGCCAATACGACCGGCTTCGATGATTTCTTCGACCGGGTGGCCGCGGCGCTACGCGAAACCTTTGGCGCCGAGTACTTCAACTTTCTGATTAACAACGCTGGCACGGGCTTGCACGCCGCCTTCGCCGACACCACCGAAGCGCAGTTCGACGAGGTGATGAACATTCACCTCAAGGGCCCGTTCTTCCTCACGCAAAAGGCCCTGCCGCTGCTGGCCGACGGCGGCCGCATCGTCAACGTTTCGTCGGGGTTGGCCCGGTTTGCGCTGCCCGGCTCGTCGGCCTACGCGGCCATGAAAGGCGCCGTTGAGGTGCTGACGCGCTACCAGGCCAAGGAACTGGGCGCCCGCGGCATTGCGGCCAACGTGGTGGCGCCCGGCGCCATCGAAACCGACTTTGGCGGCGGGGCCGTGCGCGACAATGCCCAGCTCAACGCTTTCGTGGCCTCGCAAACCGCCTTGGGCCGCACCGGCCAGCCCGATGACATTGGCGGCGTGGTGGCCTTTCTCTGCTCCGAGGAGGCCCGCTGGGTAAACGCCCAGCGGCTCGAAGCCTCGGGCGGCATGTTTTTGTAGAGGCGTTGGTGAAAAGCAAGAAGGCCGCTGGAGAACTCTCCGGCGGCCTTCTTGCGCTGATGGTCGTGTCTAACGACCGCAGTACGTATTTATTTCCGCGGGTGTCGTTTGCGGTAGGAGTCTACTTGCTGACGCAACACGGCCAATAGGCGGCCGTAACGTTGCTGTGCTTCGTTCTGACTTTCAATTGCCTGAAGTCGCGTGTTTATCAAATCAGAGAAGTCCTCTACAGAGTAGGAACGTTTCGGGGCGGTGGACACTGGCAAAATAATGATAGAAATTCTAGCAAAATAACAGAAAGGCTGCGTGTAATACGTAGCAAGCCAAACTTAATAGGTAAAACCTTAAAAACGAAATGCCGGACGCGCCGGATTCCAGATGCCCCACGGTATCATGAGCAGCACAAGCAGCAGGGCAATGCCAAAAAACACGAAGGCTTTTTTGTGCTTGAGGGTATCGTCGGTGGCTTTTTTGGAAAGGCTGCGGCCCACCTGGGCCAGCACGGCGGCCAGCAGCATCACGGCAATGTGCTCGACCCCGAAAAACCGCTTGGTGGGGTCTTGCATGGCGCCGGCCTGCTTCATGGCGTTGAGGCCCCAGGGACTCAGGCCAAAATACAGCCCCAGCCCCAGCAGCACCTGCAAGTGCATGGAACCCACAAAGCTGGCACCCATGCCGTTGTCGGCGCCCACGAAGCGGCAGCCGCCGGTCCAGCCCACGTAGGCGCGGTAAATGGCGATGAGGCCAAACACGATGACCAGCCAGCGCGACCAGGAATGCAGAACGAGGAGTACGGTGTAGGGAGTCATGAAAAAGGGTGATAATGAACGAGAACTTACCTATGCGGCGGGGGCAAGCGCCTGCCTTTTCCGGTCGCGGTGCACCACGAACATGATGATGAACAACGAGACGTAGGGAAGGCCACACCCCACCCCAAACCAGCGCCAGAACGACCGGCCGTGGCTGTACGCCATGAAAGCTGTCATCAACGGCATGAAGAACAGCGGGGTTAAAATGACAATGAGGGCTTCTAACATCCGGAATCCAACGTATTGCAATGCGCCCGCAAAGGTAGTGCCCGGGCCAGGTTTTGCCCACCAGTTGGCCCCATTTAGGCCGTGGGCGGCGACTTCGGCCGCGACCCCGCCGCCCGCTCCTCGGCCCACTGAGAGCGCATGGCCACAAAGAGCGCCACAAACACCGAAAAGAACGGCAGTGCCATGCCCAGCGCAAACCAGCGCCAAAAGGAACGGCCGTGACTGGAGGCGATGTAGGCCGTTATCGGCGCGAACACCAGGGCCCCGCCCAAAATCAATAGTATTTCAACGAACCCCACAGCGTGACAGCAAAAGGAAGAAAAGAAACGTAAAGTCGCCGGTTATTTCACCTTGCCGCGCTTTATCAGGTACGCGTAGAGGACTTTTTCGAAGGGCTCGCGCACGTCGACGGGCACAAAATCGATGCGCAGCTGCCCGCAGCGCAGGGCCAGCTCTTGCTCGTAAGCCGTCATGGCGGCCTGGTACTGGTCCTTAATCTGGGAGGGCTGGAGCTTGATTTCCAGGCCGGTTTCGACGTCTTCGAAGATGTAGGGCCGCTCGGCGAACTCGAAATTGGCTTCGGTGGTGCGGTCGAGCACGTGAAACAGCAGCACCTCGTGGTGCTGGTGCTTGAGGTGCTGCAGCGCGGCCAAGGCGGCCTCTTGCTCGGCGGGGCTGCGACCCAGCATGTCGCTGAAAATGATGACGAGCGAGCGTTTGGGAATTTGCTGCGCGATGGCGTGCACGGTGCCGGCCACGTCGGTGCCGCGCACGGATTTGGGCGCGGGCGGGCGCTCCAGCAGTTGTTGCAGGGCCAGCAGCAGGGTGTGGCGGTGGGTGCTGGTGGAGCGCACCGGCGTTTGCAGCTCCACGGTTTCGGCGAAGGTGACGAGGCCCACCGCGTCGCGCTGCCGGGTGAGCAGGGTGGTGAGCGAAGCCGCCGCCAGGATGCTGAATTTCAGTTTGTCGTAGCCCGGCGCGGGGTAGTACATGCTGGGGCTCACGTCGAGCAGCAGGTGGGCGCGCAGGTTGGTTTCTTCCTCGTAGCGCTTCACGAACAGCTTGTCGGTGCGGGCAAACACCTTCCAGTCGATGTGGCGGGTGCTTTCGCCGGGGTTGTAGAGGCGGTGTTCCGAGAACTCCACCGAAAACCCGTGGTAGGGCGACTGGTGCAGGCCGGTGATGAACCCATCGACCAGCTGGCGGGCCAGGAATTCGAGGTTTTCGAAGGAGCGAATCGCAGCGAGGTCAATGGGCATGGCAGGGGAGGAGGCAGGATGGAGAGTATTGAGAGTATAAAGAACGTCATGCAGAGCGCAGCGAAGCATCTCGCGTGCTTCAACCGATTACTTACTGCGGGCGAGATGCTTCGCTGCGCGCTGCATGACGTTGCGGATAATCTGCATGACGTTCCGGATAACAAGCTTCTCAACTCTTTGCCCTCAACACCAACGCTACCGGTCGCGTTTATCTTTGCCGCTCGCTTCGTAAGTTAGGCCTTTCAATCAAAGCTCGACGCTATTTCCCACCCATACCCCCAACCCATCCCTGTGGACGACCGTCACGACCAGGAAGAAATTTATTCCCAACGCATTAAAGCCGGTAAGCGCACGTATTTCTTCGACGTGAAAGCCACCCGCGGCCAGGACTACTACCTGACCATCACCGAAAGCAAGCGCCGCCAGAACGGCGACGACTCGGTGAGTTATGAAAAGCATAAGATTTTCCTCTACAAGGAAGATTTCCTCAAGTTCGTCGACGCCCTGCAGGATGCCGTGGACTACGTGCGCGAAGAATTGCTGAGCCCCGAAGAAGTGGCCGAACTGGACCGCCCCCGCGAATACGACGAGCGCGACCAGCCCCGCCGCGAGCTCGACCGCCCGGCTTTTGACCCCAACCGCAGCGACGACAGCTATTAATTGTAGTGAGTAATGGTCAATGATTAGCGGTTAATTTTATGGCCCGGCCAACGGCGCGAATGGACGAGAGTCTGTTCGCGCCGTTTTGCTGTAGCGCGCCCGTGCCCGGCAGGGACTTTGTAGTCCGCGCCCCTGGCGGAAACCAGAACGCCTTTAACGGCGCGGGGATGCGAACCACAAAGTCCCTGCCGGGCACGGGCGCGCTACTCCCTGTCGTACCTTTGCACCCGAATTGTGCCCAACTCATAATTCGTAACTCACAAATCATAACTCCAAGAAATGGGCCTCCGCTGTGGTATCGTCGGCTTGCCAAACGTCGGCAAATCGACTCTTTTTAACGCTCTATCCAACGCCAAGGCCGAATCGGCCAACTACCCGTTTTGCACCATCGAGCCGAACGTGGGCGTCATCACCGTGCCCGACGAGCGCCTGCAGATTCTGGAGGCGCTGGTGAACCCCAAGCGCGTGCTGCCCACGATTATCGAGTTTGTCGACATTGCCGGCCTCGTGAAAGGCGCCAGCAAGGGCGAAGGTTTGGGCAATAAATTCCTGGCCAACATCCGTGAAGTGGACGCCATTATCCACGTGGTGCGCTGCTTCGACGACCCCAACATTGTGCACGTGGCCGGCGGCGTTGACCCCGTTTTCGACAAAGACGTCATCGACACCGAGCTGCAGCTCAAAGACCTGGAAAGCGTCGACAAGAAGCTGCAAAAGTCGGAGCGCAGCGCCAAGGCGGGCGACGCCGTGGCCAAAAAGGAAGTGGTGTCGCTGCAGAAATTCAAAGCGGCGCTTGAAGCTGGTCAGAACGCCCGCGCCGTGGAGGCTTCGGCCGACGACCTCGAAGCCATTGCCGACCTGCAGCTGCTCACCGTCAAGCCCGTGATTTACGTGGCCAACGTGGACGAAGCCAGCATTGCCAGCAACGGCAACAACCACGTAACCGCCCTGCGCGAGCACGTGAAGGCCGAAGGCGCCCAAGTGGTGCTGGTGTCGGCCGCCATCGAAGCCCAGATTGCCGAGATGGAAGACCCCGAAGAAAAGGCCATGTTCCTGGGCGAGTACGGCCTCACCGAGTCGGGCCTGAACAAGCTCATCCGGGCCAGCTACGAGCTGCTGAACCTAATAACCTACTTCACCGCCGGCGTGCAGGAAGTGCGCGCCTGGACCATTCACCGCGGCGACAAAGCCCCCGCCGCGGCCGGTGTCATTCACTCCGATTTCGAGAAGGGCTTTATCCGGGCCGAGGTAATTAAGCTGCCGGACTATCAGGAGTACAAGACCGAAGTCAAAATCAAAGAAGCCGGTAAAATGGCCGTCGAAGGCAAAGATTACGTGGTGCAGGACGGCGACATCATGCACTTCCGCTTTAATGTCTGAACCACGGATTCATTCGGATTAGCCGGATTTCACGGATTTTGTGGACGATTGATTCTTTACCAAAAGCCGCTCCTTCGAGCGGCTTTTTGCTTTTACTGCTCAGGCCAAAAACTGCGTTGTGCGCGGTTGGCTTTTGATGAAACGCTTGTGTCTTAAGCTAGTCTCGCCGAAATTAATGAGAAGACCTACCTCAAGCCGATAAGCTTCAAGATAGTTGATTATCTGAGCAAAATTTGATTGATTCAGTCCTGACAACGCCTTCAATTCTACTAATACTACTTCTTCCACTAGAAAATCCACTCGACGTGTGCCCACATCGACTCCTTTGTAGAAAATAGGCATTTCCATTTCCCGGGCAAAGCGCAAACCTGCCTGTTCCATCTCAATTGCCAAGCTGCGCTGATAAATGACTTCTTGAAAACCATTGCCCAGCATCCGATGCACGGCCATGGCGCAGCCCACAATTTTGTGAGTTCGTTCGTTAAAGCGCGTATCCAGTAACATAAAAAATGGCTGAGCTACGAATGTAGCTCAGCCAAAACAGACCACGCGGATGCAACACCCCCGTCAATCGTTCACAAAATCCGTGAAATCCGGCTAATCCGAATGAATCCGTGGTTCAGATTACTGGCTGATTGTCTTAAACAGCATGCCTTTGGGCAAACGGTCGGTGCGCTGCATGCCGTTTAGGATGGCCAATTCCTCGTGCCGGTTGGTGGGCACGCCGCTGGCGCTCAGGGCCTGGGCCAACGTCTGATTGCCAGTGGCGGCTTTGATGCGAATTTTAGCCGACTGGCGGTTCAGCTTGTTGGCGTCGGTGAGGCGGGAGAAGCCCTGGGCCACGCCGCTGAAGGTGTTGGCGTAGCTCGAAAGCGAGGCCGGCGCGGTCAGGCCCACGATGCCGTAGTAGTTGCTGCCGTCCTGAATGACGTGGGCCAGTACGGCGGCGCCGGCTTGGCCTTGCTGGTCGGCTTGTTGGCCCTGCATCACCACAGCCGGAAAGCCGTTGATGGTGGTGCGCTGGGCGTTAGCCGACTGCAGGCCGACGGCTTTGGCCAGGGCTTGAGCGGCGGCATCGAGCGAGCCACCCGAGGCGGGCACCAGCGCAATGATGGCTTTGCCGTTGGGCTCGGCCATCTGGAACTGCGTGGGCGAGTTTTGCGACTTCCAACCCGAGGGAATGGGCATGCGAAATTTCAGGTCGGGGTGGTAGAAGACGCCGCCTTCCACGAAGCCCTGGCGCGGGTCTTCGCCGTAGGGCAGGCCTTCCAGCATGCGCAGGTAGGAGTCGCGGCCCACGTTGAGCTGCTGCCCGCCGGCGTTTTGCTTGGCTTGCGCCGCCAGCTTCTTCACCGTGGCGTAGCGGTCGGCCGAGTTGGGGTGAGAAGAGAGGAAGGTGGGCGTACTTGAACCGCCGCCGGCCTGCTCGCTGCGCTGCAAGGTCTGGAAGAAATCGGCCATGTAACTGGCGTCGTAGCCAATTTTGGTGGAGTATTTCACCCCCAACTGGTCAGATTCCCGCTCGTCGTCGCGGCCGTATTTCAGGAACAGCACGCCCAACCCCTGCTGCGCAATGCCGCCGATGGACTGCGCCAGCTTCGGGGCTACAATAGAGCCCAGCAGCAAGCCAATGCCCGCCACCGTGGAGCGGCGCTGCTGGCTCTGGCCGTGTTTGGCCGTGATGTGGCCCAGCTCGTGACCGAGCACGCCCGCAAACTGGGCTTCGTTGTTGAAGTGGGCCATGATGCCCCGCGTGAAGTACACGTGGCCATCGGGCGTGGCGAAGGCGTTGATGATGGGCGAGTCGACGATGGTGAAGCCGTAGTTGCCGGGGCGGTCCGACACCTTGTTCATCTGCTGGCCTTTGGTGTCAATCAGGCGCTGGAGGGTGGGGTTGTTGTACAGGCCAAATTGGGCGAGCACCTGCGGGTCGGGCTCGGGGCCTTGGTCGGTGCGGCTGGTGGGTGTGGCGCTGGCTAGCGAGCCAAGCAGTACGAGGGCTGCGCCGAGGCGCACGGGGGAGAAGTTCATATCCAATAATCTGAATGGTTGCGAAAGATGCAACGGTTGTGCCTGCAAACGCACGGCTGAAAGTAGGGTTGCGCGGCAAGCCTGCCGAGGATTAAACCAACAACATGCCAGTTATTTTCCAACCACCTTTATCAGCGAGCCGGCGTTCACTTGTTCGTTGAGCTGCATGCCGTTGAGAATGGCCATTTCTTCGTGGCGCTTGGCGGGTACACCGTTGGCGGTGAGGGCCTGCGCGAGGTTGCTACGCAGCGTCAGCTTCTTGACGCGGATACGCTCGGGCTGGCGGGTGAGTTTGTCGCGGTCGGTGAGGCGCTGGAAGGCTTCGGCTACGCTGGTGAACTGCGGGGCGTAGGTGGGGAAGTCGGCGGGCGCGGCCACGCCCAGCAGCACATACAGCGTCTTGCCGTCCTCAATGACGTGGCCCAGCACGCGCACGCCCGCCACTTGCTGGCCGGTTTGCTGGTCCTGCTGCACCTGGTCGGCCACGAAGGCAATGGCCGGGAAGCCGTTGATGGTGGTGCGGCGCGACTCAGTGGGCTGCAGGCTGAGCTGCTTGGTGATGGCCTGGGCGGCTTCGTCGAGGCTGGCGCCGGGGGCCGTCATCAGGATGAGCAAGCCCTTGCCGCCGGGGTCGGCCATCTGGAATTGCTGGGGCGTGTTCTGGTGCTTCCAGCCGGCGGGCACTGGCAGCTGAAACTTCAGGTCGGGGTGGTAGAACATGCCGTTTTCCACGAAGCCCTGCTTGGGGTCTTCGCCGTACACCAGCCCGTCGATGAGGCGCAGGTACTGGTCGCGGTTAACGGCCAGGGTGGGGTTGCCGTTGGCCTGCTTCCACTGGTCGGCCAGCTGGTGCACGGTGTTGTACCGGTCTTCGGGGTTGGGGTGGGTGGAGAGGAAGTCGGGGATGGCTTCGGCCGTGGACTTCTGCTGCTCGCGGGCCAGGGTTTGGAAAAAGTCAGCCATCTGGCTGGCGTCGTAGCCAATTTTGGAAGAGTACTGCACGCCCAGCTCGTCGGACTGCCGCTCGTCGTCGCGCCCAAACTTGAGAAACAGCAGCTGCATGCCCTGCATGGCCTGCTCGCCAAACTCGGCCACCCGCGGCGAGGCAATCATGGCGCCCATCAGGCCCACCTGGCCCAGCAGCGCCTTGGTTTGCTGCCGCGCCGAGTGCCGTGCCGTAACGTGCCCGATTTCATGGCCGAGCACTCCGGCAAACTGGGCCTCGTTGTTGAAGTGGGCCATGATGCCCCGCGTGAAGTACACGTAGCCGCCCGGCACGGCAAAAGCGTTTATCACCGGTGAGTCGACCACCCGAAACTGGTATTTCAGGTTGCTGCGGTGCGAGATGGCGGCCATCTTCTGGCCCTTCTCGTCGATGAATTTCTGGATTTTCTGGTCGGGGTACAGGCCAAACTGGGCCGTCACTGCCGGGTCCGACTGCGCGCCCATGGCCACCTCCTGGTCTTCAGACACCAGAATGACCTCCTTTTTGCCCGTGACCGGGTTGGTGGCGCAGCCGCTGGCCAAGCCAAAGCAGGCCAGCGTACCGCCAATAAGCAGGCGTGTTTTCATGGGTGGGAGCGTTTAGCGAGAAAGAGCAGTAGCCGGAAGCCGCGCGCGGCTTCGGAAAGTGCAGACTAAAACGCAACCTCGGCCGATGGGTTGTTGACTGGCCTTACGGGCGGCTGTTCACCGCCACCTGCTGGTAGCCAATGAGCAAGTCGGCGCGGGTGCCCGGCGGGCGGTAGTACACCAGCAGGTCGTACTGGTTTTCGGTTTCCTGGTGGGTGCCTTCGAAGTAAACCTCGTTGGGCACGCCGCTCGGCCCGCCGCCCACGGCAAAGCTGTAGTTGTAGTAGCCTTGCTTGAGGAGCGCGTGGCCCGTGTAAAGCTTCGTGGCTTCGTCGTAGGCCAGTTTGAACTCGTCCTTGAGCTGCCAGTCGGTGAGGGTGCCCAGCACGTACACCGGGCCCGGCGCCGGCTGTTCGGCTTTTAGCTGGAACGTCACGTCGGCGTAGTCGGCATTGACGGCGCCGTTGCCGAACTCGCGGCTTTCGAATACGCGCTGGCCGTTGGCGTCCTGGTATTGGTTGTAGGCCAGCTTGGCGCGGCTGGTTTCGGGCAGCAGCGTGGCCGTGACGGGATTGGTGCGCGGGTCGACGCGCTGCACCCCAATGCCGGCCGCCTGCACCGAGCGCGTGTCGAAAAAGCGGTACTCGCTCAGGCCCGGAAAGGCGTTTTCGAAGCCGAAGTACTGGTAGTCGAGCCGCCGCTCGGCGTCGCGCACGAAGGTGGGGCGCAGGTTGTACTTGGCGTTGTCCCAGCGGAAGTTCTGGCGCAGCACCACCTTCACCTCCACGGCCGGGTTCACCAAATCGACGCCCGAATACCCAATGCCAAAGTCGAGCTGCTGCAGGGTGTAGCGCTCCTGGCCGCCCACCACAATGCCCGGTTTCAGGGCCACTTGCACGCGGTTTTCATACACCACCAGCCGCCGCGACACCAGCGGCACACTGCCCTGGGCCTGCACCACCAGCAGGTAGTTGCCGCTGAGCTTCACGCCCGGCGCCCGCATGCGGTAGTGGAAGTAGGGCACCTTGCCGCCCACGCCCACGCGGTAGTCGGTTATCAGAAACTCGTTTATCTCGTTGAGAAACTGCAAATCGGTGAGCACCGACGGCTTCCAGTCCACGTCGCAGTGAATGAGCTTGGCGGTGTAGCGCTGGCTTTGCTGGCCCAGCACGTCAAACTCCAGCGTGATGGCCTGGGTTTGGCCCAGGGGCACCACCGGCGGCTGAAACACCTCATTCTGCTGGCCGGTGGCGGCGTAGCACTGCACGCTGCGCACGTCGGGCGAGTAGGTGTAGTCCTGGTAGCGCAGGGTTTTGTCGGCGTAGTATTCGGGGGGCCTAGCGGCACCGCCAGCGGCTGGGCTGGTGCTGGTGATGGGCGTGCCCAAAGGAACGCAGGCAGTGGCAAGCAGGAGGAAAGCAGCAGGAAGAAAACGCATGGCGCGAAAGTACGGCGAGCAATGGCTGCTCCTGCTTCGCGGGCCGGAAAGACTCGCAAAAGTGACTTTGCTAGTGAGTAAGTGTGGAAAATAGCATATTGGCAAACAGGCCGTCCTGCTCATCTGGCGTCCGCGCAGTCGAAGCAGCTCTACCGCAATGGTCAATCAATTGAACGGATTAGACCAACTCTGAAGCCAGTGTGCCGTAGCG
>NZ_DASVSI010000139.1:0-39685 GCF_036388155.1 Hymenobacter sp.
AGCAGTAACTCAATTGTTGAAAAGAGTAACTGGCGGCGAGCGAGATGCTGCGCTGCGCGCTGCATGACGGGTTATTTGGTTTGTTCCAATGCTGCCTTTTCCGTCCGCGCCTTGCCAAACTCCAGAATCCGGTCGATGAACTGGTATGGAGTGTAGCCGGCCAGCGCCGTTTGGTGGAAAATGCAGGTGGCGGGCGTCATGCCGGGCAGCGAATTGACTTCGATGATGAGTACCTCCACCGCACCGCCTTGGCGCACCCGCACAAAAGCATCGATGCGGGCGTAGCCCTGGATGTCGAGCACTTCGGCCACGCGGCGCAGCACGGCCTTCACCTCGTTGCTGATGCGCTGGCGCTCGGCCGCGTCGGCATCGTAGCGGGCGGGGGTGATGTTCTGGCCTTCGCCGGCCAGGAATTTCTCCTCCAGGCTCAGCACCTCGCCGGTGGCCAGCGCCTCGCTGGCCTCAAACACCTCGATGTCGAGCTGGCCGTCCTCGTCGTAGCTGGTGAGCAGCCCGCCCGTGACTTCCAGGAAATGCGCGGCCCCGTCGCGGCTGATGAGGGTTTCCACCAGGAAGGCATCCTTGCGGGGAAATTCTTCCTTGAAACCCAGGTTCAGCACTTCGGCCGGGCCGGTTAGCAAATCTTCTTCGGTCCGGAAAATCAGCTGGCAGAAGGCTTCCAGCTCCGCGCGGGTCTTGATTTTCTTTACCGCCGAGGAGCAGCCGTCGTCGGCTGGCTTGGCAATGAAGGGATAGGGGAATTGGGTTTCGAGGCCGCGGTAGAAGCTTTCAGTGTCGGCTTGCCACTCCAGCTTGTTGGCCATGCGGTGCTCGGCCACCAGCAGGCCGGCTTCGCGCAGGCGCTTGTTGGTTTCGAACTTGTTGATGGTGATGCTGCTGCTGGCCACGCCCGAGCCGTTGTAGGGCAGGTGAAATTTCTCCAGCTGCTGCTGCAACGCGCCGTCCTCGCCGGGCCGGCCGTGCAGCGCAATGAATACCTCGTCGGCTAGCTGGGCCAATTCCTCGAAGGAAATGCGGCGCGGCTGGGCCAGGGCCTGCCCGGCGTAGGTGCTGGTAATCACGCTGGCCTCGCGTCGAATGCGCTCCAAGATGGGGTGGGGCGCTTCGCCGGCCTCGGCGTGCTCAATCTTCTCGCGGATGTCGTCGGCGTTGTCCTTCAGCATCACGTTCACGGGCAGCACGTACAGCTTGTGCTCCGTGGCTGAGCCGGTGAGGAACACCGGCACCGGCGCGTACTTGGCCGACGAGCTGAGCTTCTCGTAAATGTTGCGCCCGCTTTCCACCGAAATGTGGCGCTCCGAGGAGTAGCCGCCCATAATCACGGCCACGCGAATGCGCTCGGTGGCTTCGTGCTGGCGGCCGGCCACGGCCGTATCGAGCTTGGCGAGCAGCTGCGCCAGCTTCACCGGCCGCAGGCCGGCCCGGCGCCGGGCCGCCAGTGAAGTCCGGACCAGGTAGGTGAGGAATTGCGAGGGGTTCAGCCCAATTTCGGCCGCTTGGTGGAAGAAGAACGAAGCCGGCAGCATGCCCGACGTCGTGTTCGGGTCGTTGAGGTAGAGGGTAGGAGGGTAGGAGGGCAGGAGGGTAGGAGTTGAGGTGGTTTCACCCTCGTTGCCTCTCACCTTTTTGCCCTCATGCCCTTCAACGACAAAGCCATCCAGACGTGCGTACACCTGGAAGCCGAAGGTGCGGAACATTTCCTCGCAAGCCTCGCGGATTTCCTGGATTTTCTCCTCGGGCAGGTCAATGGGCGTGACTTTGCGGGCCAGGCCGGGCAGGTATTTCGAGCGGTAGTCGAACATCTCCTCGCCCTTCACAATCTCCGTGGGGGGCAGGGCCAGCGGTTGGCCGTTGGGGTCTTCTACCACAATGCAGCTGAATTCGCGGCCGGCCACGAAGCTTTCCACCAGCACCTGGGTTTCGCCGTCCACGTTGGTCAGGAGCACCTGCTCGGCCGTTTCCAGTGCTTCGATGAGGGCGAAAAGCAGCGCTTCGGGGTGGTAGACAGTTGTTGGTTGTTGGTTGCCAGTTGTTAGGCCGGCGTTGGCACTGACAACTGACAACGGGTAACTATCAACTAAAACCGGCAGGCCAATGCCCTCGCGGATGTCGGTGAGGTGCTGTACCCAGGCCAGCCGGTCTTGCTGGCCGAGGCGCTGCCACTCTTCGCGGGTCACGATTTTGCGGAACAGGCTGCGCTCAACGGCCGCCTCGAACTTGGCCAGGTCGTCGGTTTTGAGGATGCTGACCCCGATACTGGAACCCTGGCGCGGCGCTTTCAGCACCAGCGGCAGGCCCAGCTCGCGCACCAAGTAGGAGAGGGTGGCGGCGTGGTCGGTGCTGTCCCATTCCTCGGCCTTGATGACGCGGAAGGTGGGCGTGGGGCGGCCCAGCGCGTGCAACAGGTTCTTCTGCGCAATCTTGTCAATACCAAAGGCCGACGGCAGAATGCCCGACCCGGAATACGGAATGCCCAGCCATTCCAGCATGCCCTGAATGGCGCCGTCCTCGCCGCCCGGCCCGTGCAGGGCCAGAAACGCGAAATCCATCAGCAGCGGCAGCTCCTCTGCTTTCACTTCGCGGCCCACCTTGGCAATGGCGTGGAATCGTTCCTCGTGGCTCAGCTCGCCCAGGCTTTCGATGTAGACCTGCAGGTGGTGCAGCGAAGGCGGCTGCGAGCTCACGGGCGGGTAAAAGTCCCGAATGGTGCCTTTGTAGATGTACTGCCAGTCGAGGAGAATGAACTGCCCGAGGCTGTCGACGAAGATGGGCACGGGCTGAAACAGCGCCTTGTCCAGATTATCAAAAACGGTGCGGCCACCGGCGAAAGAAATTTCCCGCTCGCGCGAAGTGCCCCCGAAAAAAATGCCAATTTTCATAAGTACTGCAAAGGTAAGAACCCGTAGCGCGGACTTTTAGTCCGCGTATCCACGCCGTGCGGATTCCGTTCGGGTTTCCGCCATCAATGCGGCCGAAAAGCCGGGGCTACATCAGCGCCACCAGCTCCGCTACCAAAGCAGCGTCCGTATCAAAACGTTCGGCCTGAAACAGCCCGGCGTCCGGCTCGGGCGGAAGCAGGCGTTTGGCGCTGGCGTGAAATTCCTGCGCGCCGGTGCGGGCGGCCATTTCCTGAATATTCGCCGCCGTAATACCCGCGGCGGCCATGACGCCGATGCGCCCGGCCGCCTGAGATACTAATGCCGCCAGCTGCGTTTGGCCCTCCACGGCCGTCGGTTGTCCACCGGAAGTGAGCACACGCCGGCAGCCCAACGCAATGACGTCCTCCAAGGCCTGAAACTGGTCGGGGCACGCATCAAAGGCGCGGTGAAAAGTTACTTCCATGCTGCCTGCCTGCTTTATGAGGGCTGCGCACTCGGCCATGGCCACGCGGCCAGCGGCAGTCAAGGCGCCGAGCACCACGCCGGCGCAGCCCAGCGCGCGGCACAGGTCGAGGTCGGCCCGCATGATGGCCAACTCCCCTTCGCTGTAAACAAAGCCGCCGGACCGGGGCCGAATCAAGACAAAAACCGGGATGCTCAGCTGCGCCAGCACCTCCCGAATCAGGCCGTAGGAAGGGGTGATGCCGCCCTGTTCCAAATTCTGGCACAGCTCAACACGATGCGCGCCGCCTGCCTGCGCCGCCAGCGCCGATTGCAGCGAAGCGGCGCAAATTTCCAGAGTTAAGGTCACGGAGCAAGCTTTATTAACCGTCCTGCCGAGCGCAGCCGAGGCATCTCGCGTGTGGTTGTAATTCTTTCCTTACGATTGGATTACTGCCTCGAGCGAGATGCCTCGGCTGCGCTCGGCAGGACGGTTTGTTTTTTGGTCAAATCCAGTTAGCTCTATTTCAGGAGAAACTCGCTGTCGCGCAAGACGGGCGTGGCGCTGGTGCTCACGGTGAAGTTGAAGCCTTTTTGCAGAGCAAAAGAACCGGTCTGTCCTTGTGTATTGATTGCAATGAAAGCCACCTGAATGTCCTTGGCCTTGGCGCCTTTGATGGCCGCAATGCGCTCCACGGCTTCCCGGCAGGCGGCTTGGGGCGAGCGGCCCTGGCGCATGAGCTCCACCACGGTGTGGGCGCCGGCCATGCGCACCACGTCCTCGCCCTGGCCGGTGGCGGCGGCCGCGCCCACGGCCGGGTCCACAAACAAGCCCGAGCCGATGAGCGGCGAGTCGCCTACCCGGCCGCGCATTTTGAAGCCCATGCCGCTGGTGGTGCAGCTGCCGCTCAGGCGGCCCTGCGCATCGAGGGCCAGCATGGCGATGGTGTCGTGGTTTTGGGGGCCGCCTACAGGGCCGGTGGGCCGGTTGCCGGTGTTCTCAATGTTCACCACTGGCTTGTAGAGGCTGGTTTTGAGCCATTCTTTGTAGGCCTTTTCCGCGTCGACGCTCAGCCTCTGAGGCTCTAAGGGAAAGCCTTGGGCCACGGCGAATTGCTGGGCGCCTTCGCCCACCAGCAGCACGTGCGGGGTGCGCTCCATCACGCGGCGGGCCACGCTGACGGGGTGCTTGATGCGTTCAAGCGCCGCCACGCCGCCGCAGTTAAACTTCTCGTCCATGATGCAGGCGTCGAGCGTCACGATGCCGTCGCGGTCGGGGTTGCCGCCCAGGCCCACGCAGCAGCCTTGCTCGGCCTCGGTCACCATCACGCCGGCCTCCACGGCGTCGAGGGCGTAGCCGCCGGCGCCCAGTATTTTCCAGGCGCCTTTGTTGGCGTTCACGCCCGCGTCCCAGGTCGAAATGACGACGGGTTTGCCCGCGGCCGGCACTGGCGGCAGGGCCGCTGCGGCTAGTGGAGCGGCCGCCAGCCCGGCCAAGCCAGCAGCAGAGGATTGCAGAAACGTCCGACGAGAGGCCATAAAGCAACGGGAAATGGTACCGGCGAAAGATACTGCGCGCCGCCATCTGCCACGTACTTTCGCCGACAGCGGCGCGACCCAGGGCAACTGGTGCGCCTCCATGCATCGTAAAGCGGCCCATCGCCGCGTCAGTGGCCGTCTTTGCGGGCTTGCTCCGAGGCAAGTCAGCGGAAATCTGGCGAAAGGCTGCACTTTTACATACTTAAAACACCAAGTCTCCACCTTTCATGAACACCCTCGATACCTACAACTTCGCCGGCAAGCGCGCCGTGATGCGCGTCGATTTCAACGTGCCGCTCGACAAAGACCTGCAGATTACCGACGACACGCGCATTCGCATGGCCACCCGCTCGGTGATGAAAATCCTGAACGACGGCGGTTCCGTGGTGCTGCTTTCGCACCTGGGCCGGCCCAAAGGCGGCTACGAGAAGAAGTTTTCGCTGGAAAGCCTCGTGGCCCGCCTCACCGAAGAATACGGCCGCGAAGTGCAGTTTGGCGGCGACGTGCTGGGCGAGGACGCCGCGCAGAAAGCGGCCACGCTGCAGCCCGGCCAGGTGCTGTTGCTCGACAACGTGCGCTTCTATAAAGAAGAGGAAGGCGGCGACGCCGAGTTTGCCGCCAAGCTGGCCAAGCTGGGCACCGTGTACGTGAACGACGCTTTCGGCACCGCGCACCGCGCCCACGCCTCCACGGCCGTCATGGCCGATTCCTTCGCGCCCCAGGACCGGGTGGGCGGCTACCTGCTGCAATCCGAAATCGACAACGCCAAGAAGGTGCTGGAGCAGGCCGAGCGGCCCTTCACCGCCATCATGGGCGGCGCCAAAATTTCGGACAAAATCCTCATCATCGAGAAGCTGCTCGACAAGGTCGACAATCTACTCATTGGCGGCGGCATGGCCTATACCTTCGCCGTGGCCGAGGGCGGCAAAGTGGGCAGCTCGCTGCTCGAAGCCGACAAGGTGGACCTGGCCCGCGAACTCATCCAGAAAGCCAAAGACAAGGGCGTGAACCTGGTGCTGCCCGCCGACTCGCTCATTGCCGACAAGTTCGCCAACGACGCCAACACCAAGGAAGCGCTTAACTCCGACATTCCCGACGGCTGGATGGGCCTCGACCTGGGTCCCGAAAGCCGCGAAGCTTTCGCCGCCATCATCCGCGACAGCAAAACCATTCTGTGGAATGGCCCCATGGGCGTGTTCGAAATGCCCAACTTCGCCAAAGGCACCGAGGGCGTGGCCCAAGCCATTGCCGACGCCACGGCCAAAGGTGCCTACTCGCTCATCGGCGGCGGCGACTCGGCCGCGGCGGTGCAGCAACTGGGCTTTGGCGAGCAGGTGAGCTACATCAGCACCGGCGGCGGCGCGCTGCTGGAGTACATGGAAGGCAAGGAGTTGCCCGGCGTGACGGCGCTGGGCTAAGGCCAGAGCGACGAGTTAAGAATAAAAAAAGCCCGCTGGCATTTTCCAGCAGGCTTTTTTTATTCTTAACTCGTCGCTTTCAACTCATTTCGCTTCTTTCTCCAGCAGCTGCAGCAGCTCGTCGGCGGCATTCTCTACGTCGGTGTAGCCTTGCTGGGCGGCGCGCTCTTTGGCGGCAATGAGGCCGTCGCGGTGCACGGTGCGGAAGTCGCCGTAGGGAAAGTGGTAGCGGCCTTTGGTGTCCTCGCCCTTGCTCATGTCGAGGCCGAGGTGCCAGTTGGCGTATTCCTCCATCTCATGTTTTTCCAGGAAGGCATTCTCCTCGGCCGTGTCGGGGTTGTGCTCGCCCCACTGGCCCTGGTCGTTCTTCAGTTTGCCGTCCTGAATGAGGCGCCGGGCGTAGGCCACGGCCTGCGGATTGAGGGAAATGCTCATGGGAAAGAAAGGGTTTGTGGACCCTTGCCTACGCGACCCGCGGCGGCGGGTTCCCAGCGTTCAGCTTTTCCGGTGGAGCAGGTGCTTGGCTTGGCTGAAGGCGTTCAGCGACGCATTTCGTAGCACCGGGCCAGGTGTTCAGCCGGCCTAGTTGGCCTTGATTTCGGTGACGGAGAACATGCCCGCGGCCAGGTTGTCGGCCAGCTTGGCCACGGCCGGGCCGCTCATCTTGTTGTACACGGTGGCAAAATTCACCGGGTTCAGGAAGGGCGGGTTGGCCACCGTCGGGTTGGGGCCGTTGAACAGCTTGCTGATGTCGACCTGCACGCGCACTTCCGGCGACTGGCCGGGCCGGACGAGCAGCTGGCTGCCGGCCGGAAAGGGCAGGGTCACGGTGCGAATGGTGTTGTTGGCCACGCCCTTGTAACCCGCCAAGTGGAAAATCAGGCCCGTGGTGGGCGACTTTGGCGAGCGGCCCTCCAGCTTGAGGTTGATGAACTCCGGGCCGTTCATGGTCCAGAGCATGCCGTTGTTGCCGTCGAGCACGCCCGTGAAGTTGCCGGCTTTGGTGCGGGCGCTGTCCACGCCCACGGTGAAAGACACCTTGGTGAAGTCGCCCGCGGGCACGTCTTTTATGGTCAGGCCGTGCGAAGCGGGGGCCGCCTGGTCGACCAGGAAGTAGCTGTCGGGCACGGCATAGGTGCTGCCATTGGCGCGAATGAGCTGCACGTTGGAGATGTAGTACCTGAAGGTGCTCACGGTGAAGTCGTCACCATTGGCGTTTTTGTAGGTGGCGGCGTTGAGCACCAGCGGAGTGAAGCGGGTGACGTTGGCGGCGTCGGTGGCGCTCACGCCGTTGTCCATGCGCAACGTGAACTCGCCCTTCTGGACGGTGGGCACTTCTTTGTCTTTCTCGCAGCCGGTCAGGCCCGCGGCCAACAGCGTAAAAACACTCATAAATGCGGTAAACGAGAAGTTTTTCATCGAAAATGGGGAATATACTGGATTGCTTGATGCGGGTGGCGCGGAGCCGCGCGTCGCTGGCCCACACAACGGGTGGCCAACAAGGGGCGAATCATCCCGCGAGCGAGGACTCAACCCAAAATCAAGCCAGTAGGAGGGGCGGGCGAAACACGTCGGCGCCGGGCGCCAGTGGGGAGGCCCCCACGCGCAAGGCGGGGTAGCACCGGGCCGGCAGCGGCCACCGCTGGGGCAGGCACAGGGCCAGGGCTGCGGTGGGCAGTACCTCGTATTTTACTTTGCCAACTACGCCGGCCGGGGCTTTGTTGTCGTCCCCGTCGGCTTTGCGCAGCTGCTTGGCCAAGTGGCACTTGCCGTTGCACGCCAGCTGGGGGCGGGCCTTGTTCACGCAGTATAGCTCGGTGATGCGGGCCTTATTCAACGCGTAGTCCAGCACCAGCACTTCCCGCCCCAGGGTTTGGAGCAGCATGAGCGCGGCGAGGAAAAAAGCGAGAAATCGATTCACGGGCGAGCCAGCGGGCAAAAGCTTTCCTAACAAAGGTAAACGGCACCCATAAAGTTATGAAAAAATCCTTGGTCTGAGCGCAAGCCGTGCGGGCCTCGCTGCTTGCATGTACCAGTGCCGGATGTGCCGAGCCGGCCTGTATCTTTAAGCACCACTTCGCTAGATTACCATTTTTCTATGATTCAACCTTTACGCGCTGGATTGCTGGGCGCCCTGCCCTTGCTGGCTGCTGCCACCGTAGCCGCCCAAACCATGCCCGCCGATGGCACCCCGCAGCTGCGGCGCCTGGCGGCACCGTCGGCGGCCGCGCTGCGGCAGCAGCCCCTGAGCAGCCGGCAGCTGCTCCGCCAGGAGTTGGCCCTGCGCCCCGCCGACGACCTGCGCCCCCTGCGCGTGGAAACCGACGAGCGCGGCCAAGTCCACGAGCGGTTTCAGCAGTTTTTCAACGGCGTGAAAGTGGAGCACGGCGTGTACACCGTGCACCGCGCCGCCGGGGTGCTCAGCGGCGAGTTCAAGCCGGTGCCCGCTGGGCTGAGCACCAAGCCAGCCCTGTCGGAAGCCGTGGCGTTGCAGCGCGGCCTGGCCGCCGTGGGCGCCCGCCGCTACATGTGGGAAGACCCCGCCGAGGAAGCCGGCCTGAAGCGCCAAACCCAACGCCCCGCGGCCACCTACCGCCCCGCCGGCGAGCTGGTGCTAGTGGAAGACTACCGGGTGAACGAACCCGCGCAGCGCCCGCTGGTGCTGGCCTGGAAGTTTGACATCTACGCCCAGCAGCCCGAAAGCCGCGCCTGGGTGTACGTGGACGCGCGCACTGGGGCCGTGGTGCTGCAAGATGCCATCATCAAGCACGCCGCGGGGCTGGGCAGTCCGGCTAATGCGCCGGCCCGCCGCGTGGCGCCCACTGCCCGGCGCGGGCCCACGGCTACGGCCACGGGCACGTTTGCCACGCGCTACCTGGGCAGCCGGCAGGCCGATACCGATTCCAACAACGGCACTTTCCGCCTGCGCGACTACACCCGCGGGGCAGGCATCGAAACCTACAACCTGCGCAATGGTACCAACCTGGCCAGCGGCACCGATTTCACCGACGCCGACAACGACTGGACCGACGCCGAATTCAACAACACGGCCAAAGACAACGCCGCGCTCGACGCCCATTTCAGCTCGACGCGGGTGTACGATTATTGGCTGACGGTGCACGGCCGCAACTCCTGGGACGGCCTGGGCGGCAAGCTGATTAACTACGTGCACTTCGCTTCCAACTACGACAACGCCAACTGGAACGGCACCGCCATGCGCTACGGCGACGGCGCCACGCAGTTCTCGCCCCTCACGGGCCTGGACGTGTGCGCCCACGAAACCGGCCACGGCGTGTGCCAGGCCACGGCCGGCCTGGTGTACCAGAGCGAGTCGGGGGCGCTGAACGAAGGCTTTTCCGACATCTGGGGCGCCACCATCGAAAACCACGTCGACCCCACCAAGCAAACCTGGATAATAGGGGAGGACATCACCCGCAATACGGGCGGCCTGCGCTCGATGAGCGACCCGCTGAGCACGGGCGTGCTCTCGTCGTGCCCCGCCAACTACCGGGGCCGCCGCTGGAACTTCGGCAGCACCGACAACGGCGGCGTGCACACCAACTCGGGCGTGCTCAACCACTGGTACTACATCCTGAGCGTGGGCAAAACCGGCGTGAACGAGCAGCAGCAGGCCTACAGCGTCACCGGCATTGGGCTGGCCAAAGCGGCCCGCATTGCCTACCGCACCGAGCGCCTCTACCTCACGCCCAACTCCGACTACCGCTCGACGCGGGTGTTCAGCATTCAGGCGGCCACCGAGCTGTACGGGGCCAACTCCCCGGAAGTGGCGGCCGTGACCGAGGCGTGGTTTGCCGTGGGCCTGGGCACCAGCGTCACGGCGCCCGCCGGAGCCCAAGCCCAATGCGCCCCCGACGACGCGGCCGTGCTCACGGCCACGGCTTCGGCCGCCAGCCTGTGCGCCGGCAGCGTGCTCAATCTCACGGCTACGGCGGCTTACCCGGCCACGCGCCGGCTGCGCAACCTCAACTCCACGGCTTTGCCCGACGGGGCCACGTCCTTTACGTCGGTGCCGGTGTACAGCACGGCCATCAGCAGCGGGGCCACGTTTCAGCACGGCCTTGAGGGCATCTACCGCAGCTACAGCGGAATTGTGGGCGTGCGGGTCCGCCTGCGCCACGCCCAGCCGGGGCAGGTGGCCTTGCGGCTGGCCGTGAACAGCAGCGGCGCCATCACCTACCTCAACCTGGCCACGGCCCTGCCCGCCACCACTGGCAGCGCGCCCGCCACCCTCGACCTCACGTTTGCCGACAACGCGTCGGCGCCGCTGCCCGCCACGCTGGCCGGCACTGCCCTCACGGGTACCTACCAGCCGGCGGCGGCATTTTCCAGCATCGCGCCCAGCGGCAACCTCACCGTTATCAACCTCGACGCCCAGGACAGCCAAGCGGGCAGCACCGGCACCGTGGAACTGGTAGAGCTGCTGTTTGCCCGCGCGGCCGCCGATGTGCCTTCGGTGCGCTGGGTGGGCCCGGGCGTGGAATCGGCGGGCCTGACGGTGCAAACCCGACCCGCTGCGCCGGTGGGCGGCGGCACGGCCACCTACCGCTACACGGTGCTGGCTTCCGACCCTTACTTTGGCTGCACCAGCTCCCAAGACCTGACCGTGACCGTCAGCCAGCCCGTGCTGGCGGCCGCGGCCCTGCAACCCGACCTGTGCGCCGGCCGTGGCCAGGCCTTCGGCCCCGTTGCGCTGCGCGTAACCGCCGACGACAGCGTGGCCGGCCAGACCTACCAGTGGACCGGGCCCGGCGGCTACGCCTCTGCGGGCAAGCGCCGCGGCACCACGCCGGCCACTGGGGGGCGCCTTCGCTACACCGTGAGCACGGCCACGCCCGGTTCGAACTGCTCGAACCAGCAAACGGTGGTGGTGACGGCCCGCCGGCCCGTGGCTGCCCAGCCCGTGGGCACCGATACGGTGGCTTGCGCGGGCGGCACGGTCCGGCTGCGCAGCCGCCTGTTTGAAAACCAATTAGCAGGTCCTTTTCGGTTTACGGGCAGCGTCCAGATTCCCGACAACAACCCCGTGGGGGTGCGCATCCCGCTCACGGTGGCGGGCTCAGCCGAAAGCTTTTTGGAGCTGCGCGGCATTCAGGTGAGCCTCACCCACACCTACACCGGCGACCTGACCCTGTACGTGGAAGCGCCGGACGGCACGCGCGTGCTGCTCAGCCGCATGAACGGCGACGACGGCCGCAACTACCAGAACACCCTGTTTGTGGATTCGGTGGGCGCGCGCAAGCTGAGCGGCGGCACGGCCCCGTTCCTGGGTACCTGGCAAGTAGACGAACCCACCGGCTTTGCCAAGCTGCGCACCGTGGCCCACAACGGCACGTGGAAACTGTTTGTGGTCGATGCCGGCCCCTCCGACGTGGGCCCCGTGACGGCCTGGAGCCTGGTGACGCGCGACAACGCCACCGCCTGGAGCGGACCCAACGGCATCGTGGCCACGGGCAGCAATGCGTTGGCCGCCGTGCCCGCCGCGACGGGCCGTTACCGGTACATCGGCGTTACCAGCGTCGGCGGCTGCACCTTCCGCGACACCGTGGACGTGCGCGCGGCCCTCACTTCTTCCTGGCAAGCCCGCCAGAACACCGACTTGGCCCTGGCCGCCAACTGGCCCTGCCTGCCCACCTCCACCACCGACGCCGAAGTGCGCGGCGCAACCAACGCCCAGCCGGTGCTGAGCAGCGGCCTGGTGCAAGTGCGCAACCTGACCCTGCGCGCCGGCACCACCCTGGCCCTCAACGGCGGCACGCTGGAAGTGTACGGCAACCTGACCCTGGAGCCCGGTGCTACTCTCGGCGGCACCAACGGCACGCTCAGCCTGCGCGGCGCGACTGTCACGCTCACGGCCCCGGCCGCTACCTCCCTCGTGGTGCCGCGCTTGCTCGTGAACCTACCCGCGGCCACCGACACCGCCCGCCTGGCCCAAAGCCTGACGGTGGGTCAGGCGCTCGTTATGCAGCGCGGCGTGCTGAAAACGCAGTCTTCCGCGCTGACCCTGGCTATCAACTCCTCTCCGTTGTTGCCTGGCAGCACTGTAGCCTCCATTACCGAAACTGCTGACTCCTATGTCTCGGGCCGGGTGCTGGCCTCGTTGACGCGCGTCCCTGCCAGCGCCAGCACCGTGTCTGATTTTGGTGGCCTGGGCTTGAGCTTTAGCCAGATTGGCGTTGGCGTATTCAATTTAACTCGCGTGACCGACCAAGCCATTGGCCGCGCGCCGGCCCGCACCAGCATTCGGCGTAGCTATTACCTGGACGCCATTACGCAGGCCACTACGCCGGCCATTGTGCGCCTGGCCTACCGCGACGCGGAATTGAACAACCTGGCCGAGGCCGACCTCCAGCCCTTCAGCTCCAATCCGCTGGCCGTGCCACTGGTATGGCAGCCACTAGTACGCACAGGCCAGGATGCCTCCCTGAACTACGTGGAATGCAGTGCCCTCCTTTCTGGCGGCTTCACTTTCACCCTGAGCACGCCCACTGCCATGCTGCCCACCCGCGCTGCCGCACCCACCGGTTTTGCCGCGCAGGCCCAACCGGTGCCGTTTGGGGCAGCTGGTTTCTCGCTGGCGCTGCAAGTTACCCGGCCGCAGCCCAGCGCCAGCGTGGCCGTCTACGACCTCACCGGGCGCTTATTGGTGCAGCGCACGCTGGCCGTGCCCAGCGGCTCAAGCACTGTGGCCCTGCCCGAAACCGGCCAGCTGGCAGCGGGCGTCTACGTCGTGCGCTTGACGCTGGGCACCGAAACCCAAGTGCTGCGCGTGACGCGGGAATAGCAACTGGCACACATTTCTTCTCTATGATGAGTTGTCCGAATTGATAAGGAAAGCCGCCAGAACCATGTAGAGACGCGACCCTTCGCGGCTCCGGGACCGCGCTAAATAGAATCGTTCAATGCCGAGACGCGAAGGGTCGCGTCTCTACAGCAAACACCCTGAGACAGAATCTCACAAAGCAAAAGCCCCGACTCTGCGCAGAGTCGGGGCTTTTGCTTTGTGAGATAAGACCTGCCCAAAGATTCAAGCAAGTAGCGTGAGTTAATTCAGATACGGCGACTCCAGCTCCTGGCCCATGCTCTTGAGCGGGTCGGTGCTGCGGCGGCCGGTGAGGCGCGTGGACAGGGCCTGCGCTTCGCGGGCGCTGAGCACGTCGAGCTCGTGCAGCCAGGCCACGCGGCGCAGCTGCGGCTCGATGAATCCGAGCGGGTTGACCTGGCCGTATTCGTCGCGGAGGTAGGTTTTGGTGCGGCGTTCCAGCTCTGCGACCAGCGCCCGGAATTGCTTGCGCTGCCAGGGCCGGCCGGCCAGCGTCACGGCCAGGTGGGCGGTTTGCAGGCGGAAGGTGCACCACTGCTGCTCAAACCGCAGCCACATGGCCAGAACATTCAGGCCCAAAATCAGCCACCAGAAGTAGAAGGAGTAGTTGGCCTGTCCCGTGCTGAGCCATTCGCGCCAGGGGCCACTGCCCAGCACCAGCAGGAGCAAGCCGGTTAGCACCAATTGGTTGGTAGGAATGTGGCGGTGCTCGCCGGACCGGATGGGCAGAATTTCTTCGTATGGCACTTCGGTCTCGAGGGTGGCCACGCCTTGCGGGTTACGCTTGCAGACATATAGGCTTTCGGCACGCAAGGCAATGTGCGTGGTGCCCAGGAAAAGCTGTTTTTGGGTGAAAATCATCAAAAAGAACGCAGGATGCCGACACCGCGGCGGCAGGTAGTACAAGAACAAATGTAGAGACGCGCTTGTCTCAAAGCCGATGAAAAAGAAGGATAAATTCAGCCGGAATATTTCCGGTAATTTTTTCCTGCGCCGGGCGGCTTTAGCGGAAGGGGCTGGGCGTGAAGCACACCACAAAAATAGCCACCATCACCCAGCCCAACACCTGGCGGCCGGCGCTCAGGCGGCGCTCGTCGGGCGCCGGAGGGTGGTAGATGCCCGTGAGCCGACCCAGCAGCAAGCCAAACACCAGCCAGCCGGGGTTGCCCGTGGCGCCGGGAAAAGCCAGCGTGGTGGCCAGCTGCGCCGCCCAGATGCTCGCGGCCAGCAGCAGGCCCTGGCGCGGCGTGGGCAGCACCCGCCAAAACAGCAGCCCCAGGTAGAGGGCATAGGCCGGGCCGCCGTACAGCCAGGTATCGGCGCTGCTCTGCCACGTAAACAGCCCCAGCCCCGCATAAAACACGAAGGCCGTGAAAAGCAGCGGCGCGAGTCGGTTGTAGATGCGGTGACCCAGCAGCCCGTACAGGATGTGCCCGCCGTCGAGCTGGCCCAGGGGCAGCAGGTTGAGCGCCGTGAAAAACAAGCTCAGCGCCCCGGCCAGCAGCACGGGGTAGTGCAGCAGCTCGTTGGGATGGGGCAGCAAAGCCGGGTTGGCAAACGCCGTTTCGAGCCACTGGTAAACCAGCGGTTTGGCGATGGTGAGGCCCGTGGCGCCGGGCGGGTACACGTAGCGGGCGTAGTCGGCCCCGTAGGGCGTGTACTCCGGGTGCACGCTGAACAAATACTCCAGCGGCGGCAGGTGCGTGAAGCCGTAAATGAGCAGCGGCACCGCGACCAGGAAGCCCGCCAACGGTCCGGCCAGGCCAATGTCGAAGAACTCGCGCCGCGAAAAAATGCGGTCCTTGATGCGGATGACGGCCCCGAACGTGCCCAGCCCCAGCGGAAAAGGAATGTAGTAGGGCAGCGAGGTACGCACCCGGTTGCGCCGGGCCGTGAAGTAATGCCCGAACTCGTGCACCGTGAGCACCCCCAAAAAAGGCAGCGCAAACCACAGCCCGCGTTGCAGCTCGGCCCACAGCGCGGGCCCACGGAGCTGGAACACCTCAAGCGGCAAAAAGTCGAGAGGAGACTCGCGCGCCTGGGTCAGCTGGATGCCCGCCAGCGTCGTGGTGACCAGCGTAATCAGAAATAAGCCGATGTGCACCACCGCCTGGCGCAGCGGCGAAGGCTCCGGCCGCTCGAAGCGACGAAACAGGCGCCGGGCGCGCGCCAGCCGGGCCGCGGCCGGCGAAGGCGCCTCCTCGGTTTGGAAAGAAGGGTCAGGCAGTGGCGGGGGCGTATTCTCGGGGAAAGGCACGGAGGGCTTCGGGGAGGGCGGAGGTGAGGGTGAGCGGCGGGGCCAGGTGCAGCACCCGCAGCCCCAGGCGCCGGGCGGTGGCCACGTGCTGCGGACTGTCCTCGATGAACAACACGTCTTCGGGCTGCCAGTTCATTTCGGCCAGCGCGTGCCGAAAGATTTCTTCGCCCGGCTTGCGCAGGCCCACCTCCTGGGAGTAAAACACGCGGTCCAGCACATCGGCAATGCCGTGTTTGAAACCGTACTGGGTGGCCAGCCGCCGGTTGATTTCGGCAATGTGGAGCGTGTTGGTGTTGCTGAGCAGGGCGGTTTGGTGGCCCTGCTGGCGCAGCTGCCCAATGAGCGCCAGCCGCTCGGCGGGCACGTCGAGCAAGATGGCGTGCCAGGCGGCGTCAATCTCGGCGTCGGTTGCGTCCAGGTCGTAGGCCTCGCGCAAGCCCGCCCGGAATTCAGCCGCGGAGAGGTGCCCGGTTTCAAACCGGTCGAACAATTCGGACTGCTGGGCCTGGGTGAAGGCAATGTTGCGGCCGGCGCGGCTGAGGCGGCGCATGGCGGCGGGGGTGGCCTCGTAGTCGAGGTCGATGATGACGCCGCCAAAATCGAAGAGCAAGTGGGGGAGCATAAACAAGCTTGGTTTTCCGTCGACAAAGGTCGTACTTTTGTGCCGTTGGAGGGCCGGCAGCGGCAGGGTTGAGGTGAAAGATGACTTCCTCCAGCACCGGGCCTATAGCTCAATCGGTTAGAGCAACTGACTCATAATCAGTAGGTCACTGGTTCGATTCCAGTTGGGCCCACGAAAAGGCCACTTACGATACCGTAAGTGGCCTTTCTTTATTATTGCCCCGGTCAGCAATGGCCAGTCTCTGTTAAATCGAATGGGTTGTCGATAAAAACCGCCGGTATATTCAACACAACCCCTTTTCCAGGACCGGCCCAGCACCCGGAGTCAACGTTTCCGGCCGGGGCTTAGCTCGCGTCGGCCAGGACCAAGTGATGAACGGGCAGGACCACAAACCGGGGGTGGTGGCGCAGTTCGTCGTGGTTGTGGCGGGCCCACGCCAGGGCGTCGGCTTCTGTGTCAAAGGCCGGCGGCGCCCCGGCCACGGGCCGCAGCATTTGGTGGGGCGTATGGCTTACGGGGTCGCTTTCCAGCCGCAGGCCGAACAGGGCGTATTGGGTGACGAGTTGATACATGCCCCAAAGGTATAAGCCCCGGCGTATTCCCTCTTTATGGGCATTCGGACGCCGGTCGTCGGCGGGTTTGACTACGCTTTCATCGGGGCGTATTCCCTCTTTATGGGCATTCGGACCCGTTGGCCGAACGACTACTCGCTTGGTGTGGGCCGGCTGCCGGGCTCCTTCGAAGGCATTGCCGGGAACGGCGGCCACTTCAGGTCGGGCAGGCGGACCCGTTGCCCGCTGCCGTTGGTCCGGGTCGAGTCCGCCCCGAACTGCAACAGCAAGTGCAGCACGCGCCGCTGGGTGGGCGGCAGCCGGGCGGCGTCAAACAAGACGGGCGTCGAATTCAGGAAGGCGCTGCTGCGGCCGTTGGGGTCGGCGCCGTGCCGCAACAGGACTTCCACTAGGTCGTCGCGGCCCAGCTGCACGGCGCAATCAACGGGGTCTCGTGTTGGGCGCGTTCGTTGGGGTCGGCGCCGCACGCCAGCAGCAAACGGAGGTGGGCCGCGTTGCCCGCGGCGATGGAGGGCAGCAGGCTGGTGCGGCGCAGCACCGCCCACGGCAGCAGCGCCAAGCCAACCGCGGCGGCGAGCAGGGCCCGCCGGCCGGGGCGCGGCAGGGGCATGGCCGGCAGAATCAGGACGCTGGTCAGGCCCACAAACCACCCGGCAAAGAGCCACGGGGAGGCAGCGAAGTAGCACAGGGCGATGCCGGCTGCGCCGGCCCCCAACAGAAAGAGCCCCCACGCCGCGGCCGCCGATGCATTCCAGGCCAGGCGAGGCGCCTGCACGAGCAGCGTGCAGAAGCCGGCGCCCCACAGCAGAAAACCGCTCAGCCAGTACAGCGGCCCTACGTAAGCCGTCACCGAGCCCAACGCCACCGCAAGGAGCGCAACGGTCCACAAACCAACCAGCAGGCGTCGAGTTGCCCGGGGCATGACGGAAAGGTAGTGCCGGAATCCTCTTTGGCCTGCCAACCCTTTGCTTAAACGGCCGCTGTCGCCCTTGTTGTAGGAGTGATGGGGTTCTTCCAAACGGGCCGATTTACACGCCGAGGTTGAGCGGTGCGGGGAAGGGCCCAAGCTCTCCAGACCCCGCGCGACCGGCAGGATTCTCAATGCTGTTTTACCACTCAGGGGGGCAGCGGGAGCGGGGGGTGGCCGAGGGCTCGGGATGCCCGGCTGCTCGGCGGTCTAGGCGTGGGCTCACCTCACCCCGGGCGCCCCCTTTTCGTGCCCCGCTCGGTAGTCGGTCAAGGCGTCTTGGGCTGCCCGTTGCTGTATCAACAACACGCAAGGGTTGGTTTAACACCTGGGGTGCAGAACAAAGCCCGGCCCACAGCTGAGAGCGCCAACGCGTCAGGACCTGCTCTCTCCGTGGGTACGTCCCACTCCAAGAATGCCCGCATGTCCCGCAAATAAACGCCATTAGGTGACCGTGGAGAAGGCAATGGGACGTATTCGGCCCCCAGGAAGAGGAAGAATTCGAGGGAAGGCCGGTTGTCGTTTTAAAAAAAGCTCCTCCGTTCGCAGTCACTTCCGGGCAAACGGCCGTATGCTGCGGCACGGGTTCCCTTGCCGAACCCAGGCCCGCCGATTTATGCGCAAACTACCCGGCATACTGTTGGTGGACGACGACGCCACGAGCGCCTTTCTCACCCAGCGGCTGCTCCACAAGCTCGCGGTGGCCGACCAAGTGGTCGCGGCCCCGAACGGCACCGAAGGCCTGCGGGTACTGCAGCACCTGCTGGCCCCGCCGGCCCCCGCGCACGCGGCCCCGTGGCTCGTGCTGCTGGACCTGCACATGCCCGTGCTCGACGGCTTCGGGTTCCTGGAAGCGTGCCGGCGGCTGCCCGCAGCCCAGCGGCAGCGGATGGCCATGGTCGTGCTCACCACTTCCCTGCACGGGGCCGACTTGGAGCGCCTGCAGGGCTTGCCCATCAGCGGCCTGGTCCCCAAGCCGCTAACCGAAGCCAAGGTGCGCGCCATCCTGCGCGGGAACCTGCCGGTACCGGCGCTTCCCGGACCGGACCCGGCCGCCGGCGTGTTCCAACTGCTCTACCACAGCCGCGCCACCCAACCATTGGCTGAAGCCGAGGTGTACGAGTTGCTCAGTCAGTCCCGGCAAGCCAACGCCGCCGCCCAGATTACGGGCGTGCTCGTGTACCGGGACGAGTGGTTCGTGCAGCTGCTCGAAGGGCCCGAGGCGGCGGTGCGGGCCACGTACGCCCGCATTCGGCAGGACCCGCGCCACACTGAAGTCGTGACCCTCGCCGAGGCCCCGGCCCGGCCCCGCTGCTTTGTGCCCTGGCGCATGGCCCTGGGCCGGAACACCACGCCGAACGTGGCCCGCCTGTTTGCCGCAGTGCTGTCGTCCCCGGCCGGGGACGAGGAAGGGGGCGCGCGAATCGAAGCGCTGCTGCAGGCCGCGTGCGGGGCGCTGGAAGACGAGGCAGACGGGTGAGCCCGGGCCGCTAACGATTTCCTTTTTTGACGCAGGAGGGGGTTGGTTATTCCTGGACAGCAGGGGCTTAACCCAGAACAGGCTCCGTGCCTGACAACCGCACCAAGCGGGCTGCGTTTACCCGTTACGGTCCAGCTCAATCGAACCGCCTCACGCCACCTTCGGGTGAGGGTTTACCTCCCAATTTCATGGCCGCCACCGCCGCTAAACCATCCAGTAAGCGCTACCGGGACATTGTCGTCATCGGGGCTTCCTCCGGGGGCGTGACGGCCTTGATGGAACTGGTGAAAACCCTGCCGGCCGACTTTCCGGCCCCGATATTTGTGGTCCAGCACATTCCGGCCGATTCGCCGAGCCTGTTGCCCCGGCTGCTGAGCGCCGTGTCCGCCCTGCCCGCCCGGCACCCCGAAAACGGCGAAGTCGTCGCGCCCGGCACCATCTACGTGGCCCCGCCCGACCACCACCTGCTGCTGGAAGACGACCGGGTGCTGGTGACGCGCGGCCCCAAGGAAAACCGCTTCCGCCCCTCTGTGGACGCCCTGTTCCGTTCGGCGGCCTACACCTACGGCCCGCGCGTGATTGGCGTGGTGCTCACCGGCTACCTCGACGACGGCACCTCCGGCCTGTGGAGCGTGCAGCGCATGGGCGGCGTGGCCGTCGTGCAGGAACCCGGCGACGCCGAGCAACCGTCCATGCCCACCAACGCCCTGGAGTTCGTGGCGGCCGACCACGTGGTGCCCCTGGCCCAACTGGGGACGCTGCTCGTGCGCCTGACCCAAGAGCGGGCGCCCGCCAAAACCCGCCTGCCCGCCGCCGAGCTGGACCTGCTGACCATCGAGCTGACCATTGCCAAACAGGGCGGCGGCTTCGAGCTGGGCATCATCGACAAAGGCAAGCTCACGCCGTTCACCTGCCCGGACTGCCACGGCGCACTCACGCAGCTCATCGAGGGCAAACTGATTCGGTACCGCTGCCACACGGGGCACGCCTACACCGTCAGCGCGCTGCTCAGCGAGGTGACCCAGTCGGTGGAAAGCATGCTCTACCAGTCCATGCGGGGCCTGGAGGAAACCAGCTTGCTGCTCCAGAACCTGGGCCATCATTTTGAGGCAACTAAGCAGGCCGAGGTGGCCAACGCCTTTTTTCGCAAAGCGAAGGACACCGGCCAACAGGCCCGGGTGGTGCACGAGTCGATTCTGCAGCACGAGGCTTTGAGCGGCGACCTGCAATTCCAGCGCCCGCCGGAAGCGTAAGGAGCTGGCACGGCGGTTGCCGCCCGTAGAAGGACTACCTTACATCCCCTTACCTTTCCTTGGCCATCGTGATAGTTTCCGCCATCCCTCCCTCCGGCGCGGACGCCGCCCAGCGTTCTCGGCTGGCGGCGCTGCTGCGGGACTCCCCGGTTGGCCTGGCCAGCCTGTCCGGACCGGAGCACATGGTCACGGTCACCAACGCGCGGTTCCGGCAGCTGGCGGGCCCCCGGCCGCTGGCCGGCCTGCGGTTGCGGGAGGCACTCCCCGAGTTGCAGGACCAGCCCTTCTTCGCGTTGCTCGACCAGGCGTACCAGACGGGCGCCATCGGCCACGGCCACGAGGAAGTGCAGCTGACGACCCAGGCGCCCGGGGACCCGCGCGGGCCGGTGTACTTCACCTTTCTGGCCCAAGCGGTGCGGGACCCGGCCGGCGCGGTGACGGGCCTGCTGCTGTTCGCCTACGACGTGAGTGCGCACGTCCAGGCCCGGCTACCGGCCGACGGCCACGGGCTGGGGCCGGCCCTGACCGCCCACCAGCTCGCCTTGGCCAACGAGGCGCTGGCCGTGACCAACGAAGAGCTCACCGTCAGCCACGAGCAGTTGCTCTTCAGCAACGCCGAACTGGCGACCGCCAACGAGCAGCTGCGCGTCGCCCTGGCCGACAACCAGGCCCAGGCCCTCGACTTCTCCCACCTCAGCGCCCGCCACGACGTGCTGGACACCGCCCACCAGCACCTGGCCCGCGCCAACGTGGACCTCGACGCCTTTGTGTACACGGCCTCGCACGATTTGCAAGGCCCCATCGACAACCTCGACGGCTTGCTGCACGCCCTGCGCGAGGAACTGCCCGAAACCGAACGGGCGGCGCCCGTGGCGCGCATCCTCGAGCTCATGCACGAGTCGGTGGAGCGCTTCCAGCACACGCTGCGGGAATTGTCGGCCATCGCCCGCGTTAAGCCGGTTCCGGGCCAACCGCTGCCGCTGGTGCCGCTGGCCGACGTGGTGCGCGACGTGCTGCTGGACCTAGCCCTGCCGCTGGTGGAAGCCGACGTGCAGCTCACGGTGCAGGTGGACGCCTGCCCCGCCATCGCCTTTGCGGAAAAGAACCTGCGCTCGGTGGTCTACAACCTGCTCAGCAATGCCGTCAAGTACCGCCACCCCGACCGCGTGCCCGAGGTGCAGCTGCGGTGCCGCCGGGACGCGCACCACACCGTGCTGGAAGTGCAGGACAACGGCCTGGGCGTGGACCTGCCGCCCGGCCCGCCCGCCTTCGCCCTGTTTCAGCGCTTCCACACCCACGTCGACGGCTCCGGCGTGGGCCTGTACATGGTGCAAAAGCTGGTGGAAAACGAAGGGGGCCGCCTGGAAGTCACCAGCGCGCCCGGCTGCGGCTCCACCTTTCGGGTCTATTTTCCCCAGCCCGCACCCGCTGCTCCCGTCGCGTAGCCGGGGGCGCCGCTCGCCAACCGGAAGAACGCGCCGAGCCTAGACGCGGGAGGATGGCCCCCGGAAGCGACGCCGACGGGGAAAGGCACCCACCATCCCCGTGGCCGGCCGACGCCAAGCCTCGTTGGCGGGCGCCCAGCCTGATTGTCTCCTGTGCTCATAAGAAAAGGCGATGAATGCGAGAGGAACCGAACCGATGGACGATGGCGAAGCAGAGCGTCGGCACCTCGTTGAGCGGGTCTTCGCCGCCGTGGAGCGAACGGGCGGCGTAGCCAGTCCGGTTGCCCGTCAGCTCTACGGCCGCCACGTGGCCGGCGAGCTGACCCTGGGCCAGGTCTGTCACCGCATCGACCAGCACGCCGCCGCCGTCGCGGCCCAAGCCCGCGCCGCCATTGGGTGGGTTGAATAAGGGCAAAAGGAAGTATATTCGTTTGTAAACAAGCCGTATCGGAATGTCCGAGTCATCCGCCTTCTTTATGAAGCAGGCGGAAGCCGGCATTCATATCCAGTTCATTTACGACGTGTCGGCCGGCCGGGTCGTGTTTGTGAACGCCGCCTACGCGGCCGTGCTGGGTGGTAATCCGGCCGCGGTAAACGCCGAGTGGCCCGCCCTGCTGGCCCGCCTGCACCCCGACGACCGCCCGTTCCTGGCCCGCTACTGGCAGCACTGGGTGCAGGGCCGCATGCCCGACGAGGTGGAGTTTCGCTTGCTGACGGTGGGCACCGCCGACCGTTGGTTCTGCCTGACCCCGGGCTACGACCAAACGACGGACGGGCGCGTGCTCATCGGCGGGACGCTGCGCGACGTGAGCGCGGCGAAAGTCTACCAGGCCAACGCCGATGCCTTTAGCGCCCGCAAAAACGCCGTGCTCGAAATCCTGTCCCACGATTTGAGCGGCGCGTTTGCCCTCGTGGAGCAAATCGCGGACTACCTGCACCGGGAAGTGTCGGCCCCGGCCGACAGCCGCGTTCCCGAGCTGCTGCGCGTGCTCGAAACCACCAGCCAGAAAAGCCGGCGCATGATTCGCGACCTGATTGCGGTGGAGTTCCTGGCCTCGGCCAACACGGACCTGAAGCGCAGCCGGGTGGACGTGGCGGCCGTGCTGCGCGAGCCCCTGGACCAGCTGCAGCACGGGCAAGAACTGTTGGGCCAGCGCTTCACCTATTCGTTGCCGACGCAGCCCGTGTACGCCCAGCTGGACGTGAACAAGTTCACCCAGGTGCTCACCAACCTGGTCAGCAACGCGCTCAAGTTCACCCCCGACGGGGGGCAGGTGCACGTCGAAGTGGAACCCGGCCCGGGCTGCGTGCGCCTGCACGTGCAGGACAGCGGCGTCGGCATTCCCGCCGCGGTGCTGCCGCGCTTGTTCGAGCGCTTCACCCCGGCCCGGCGGCCCGGCCTGCGCGGCGAGCCGACCACGGGCCTGGGCCTGGTGCTGTGCAAAACCATCGTGGAGTGGCACCATGGGACGATTTCGGTGGCCAGCGCAGAGGGGCAGGGCACGGCCTTCACCGTGGAAATACCCCAAGCCGATGAGCCCACGGGGTAAGTGACAGCAGCTAGGAACCAGGAGGAACGCCGCTCCCCAATTCCCCACACAACCCAAGTGGCCGAGCGCCGAAAAAAGACCGGAGCCCTGTTTCCTGCCGGGTGAACCGGGCCCGGCTGACGGTGGCCGCCAGAATCCGCGCTGCGGGGCTGGTGGGCTTGCCCAGGGCTTCCAACGCCTCCAGGCTCAGCTTCCCGTTGCAAGTCCCCAAGCAAAACCGGCGAAACACCCGCCCCGTGCTGCCGGGCCACTGCCCCCGTTTAAGCCTAGAGCGAGCCCGGCCGCGGGACCGCCTTCGCCCTCGTTTTTCCCGCCTACTCCCGTTGTTTGCGTAAACGGGTCCGGGCCGCACCGCCACGGGGCGGCTCAGCTGGCGGGCTGGCCGAAGTGCTCCCGCAGCACCTGCTGGATTTTCTCGGTGGTGAGGGGCTTGGTGAGGTAGCCGGCGATGGGCAGGCGCTGCATCTGCTCGACGTCTTTCGGGTTGAGCGAGGTGGTGAGCATGATGATGATGACCGACGGATGGCGGCGCGCCGGCGCTTTGGTGTAGGCTTCCAGAAACTCCATCCCGTTCATGATGGGCATCTTCATGTCGAGCAGAATCAGGGCCGGGCAGGTGGGCGAGGTGGGGTGCTCGCAGTGCTCCTGCAGCAACTCGAGGGCTTCGCGGCCATTGGTGGCCACCAACACTTTATCGGCGACGGCCAAGCGCCGGAGCAGGGCCTGGTTGAGGAAATTGGTGGTGTCGTCGTCGTCGACGAGCAGGGTGCAGGAGATGGTGGACATCGGCAGAGAATTTAGGGAACAGCCGGGCCGGCCAGGGCCCCGTCGGGTTGGAGAAGGTGGACGAAGAAGGTGGTGCCGGCCCCGAGCTGGCTGTGCACTTCGACGCGGCCGCCGGCGTTTTCGACCATGCGCTTGACCATGTACAGGCCGATGCCGGTGCCTTCGACGTGGTCGTGGAAGCGCTGGAACATGCCAAAGAGCTTGGGCAGCTGGTGCTGGGCAATGCCCAGGCCGTTGTCGTGCACTTCGAGCACGGTATGACCGGGCCGGACGTGGGCGCGCACGTCCACGTGGGGCCGGCGGTCGGGGTGGCGGTACTTGAGGGCGTTGCTCAGCAGGTTGTACACGATGCTGCGCAAGTTCTTCTCTGAGAAGAGGATGGGCGGCAGTTCGGCGACGTCGACCAGCAGGCGGGCGTTGGCGTCGCGGAGCACCGGGGCCAGGTCGAGGCGCACGGCCTCGATGACCACCGCCAAACTCACGGCGGTGGCATCCGGGCTGTGCGCTTGCTGGAGCTTGGAGACTTCGGTGAGCTGCTCGATGGTGCGCTTGAAGCGTTCCACCGAATCGAGCATCTTGGCGAGCGTGGGGGCCACGTATTCGCCGGCTTTCACGTCGGCGGGAAGCTCCTGTTGGAGCAGGTAGAGCAGGCCTTCGATGTTGCTGATGGGGGCCTTCAGGTCGTGGCTGGCCGTGTAGATGAAGTTGTCGAGGTCGGCGTTGGTGCGCGTGAGCTGCGCGTTGGTGGCCTGCAAGCCGTCTTGCGCCAGCTGCTGCTCGTGCACGTCGATGACCGTGCCGACGATGCCGACGTACTCCCCATCGCCGCCGAAGTGGGGCAGGCCCGTGTCGGTGGCCCAGCGGTACACCCCGTCGTGGCGCCGCAGCCGGTAGAGGCAGTGGAACGGCACGCGCCGGGCGTTGGCATCGAGAAACGTTTGCCCCGCCATCTCGGCGTCGTCGGGGTGCACGGCGTGGGTCCAGCCCAGGCCCAGGGCCTCGGCCTCGGTTTGGCCCGTGAACTGGTACCACTGCGCGTTCAGGTAGGTGCACTGCCCCGCGGGGTCGGTGACCCAGAGCATGGCCGGGGCCGCGTCGGCCATGGTGCGGAAACTGGCCTCGCGCTGCTCCAGCTGCTGGCGGGCGGCGACCTGTTGGGTGGTTTCGCTGGTCACCACGATGACGCCCCGCACCTGGCCTTGGGCGTTGCGCTGGGGCTGGTACACCACATCGAAGTACCCGGGAACGCGCTGGCCGTGGCGCGTGCGGGTGGCCGGCAGGTCCTGGACCACCAGCGAGGCGCCGCTGTTCAGCACTTTGGTCAGCCGCGCGGCGTACCCGGAGGCCCGCGCTTCGGGCAGGGCTTCGGCCAGGGGTTTGCCCAGCACCTCGGCGGCGGTTTGGCCCCACAGGTCGAGTTGGGCCGAATTGGCGAGCTTGACGAGCTGGTCGGGGCCCTCGAAGATGGCAATGGCCGCCGGAACTTGTTCAAACACCTCCTGCAGCTCGGTTTGCTGGGCTTCGAGCGCCTCGGTGCGCTGCTGGACCCGGGCTTCGAGCTCCTGGTTGAGGTCCAGCAAGTCCAGCTGGCTGCGCATGAGCTCGTCGTTGTTGGCCCGGATTTCTTCGTTGGCGGCGGCCAGCTCCTCGTTGAGCTCGGCGGTGGTGCGCTCCTGGGCTTCGACTTTCTGCCGGGCCGTCACGATTTCGGTCACGTCGGTGGCCACCACGAGCACGCCCGTCGTGTCGCCCGCCGCGTTGCGCTGGGGCTGGTAGACGAAGTTGAAGTAGATGGTTTCGAGGCGGCCGTGGCGGGCCAGCTGGAACGGCAGCTCGGTGCCAAAAAAAGGCTCGCCCGTGCGCAGCACGCCATCGAGCAGGGTGTCAACGCCCTGGCCCTGCAGCTCGGGCAGGGCCTCCAGCAGCGGCACGCCCAGCAGCTGCGCCTCGGGTTTTCCCCACAGCTCGCACACGGTGGGGTTGGCCAGGGCAATGCGGTAGGTGGGGCCGTCGAGCAGGGCCATGGCCGTGGGCGCCTGGTAGAGGACGTTGTGCAGGAGCTGGCGCTGGGCTTCGGCTTCGGCGTGGGCGGCCCGTTCGCGGGCCTGGGCCTCGCGCAGGGCCACTTCCACGGGCGAGCGGGGCTGGTCGGCCGTGTCGGTGAAGCTCACCAGCAGGCCGGGGCCGGAGCGGCGGGCGCTCACGCGGAAGTAGTTGTCGTAGCCGTCGGCCTGGTAGTTGGTTTCAAAGAAGCCGGGCTCGCCGGACGCGTAGGCGTCGCGGTGGAAAGCCAGGCTGCCGTTGCGCCGGCTCTCCGGAAAAAAATCCAAGTGGGTGCCCGCGGGCTGTGCCGGCAGGCGCAGCATGCGCTGGGCGGCGGGGTTGAGGTAGGCGAAGGCAAAGTCGAGGACCTGGCCGGGGGCCGCCGGGTCGAAGACGGGCAGGTAGTACACCAGGCCGGTGAGCGACACGTCGAGCACATCGCGCAGGAGCTCGTCGGCGGGAAGGAGGTCGGGGAAAGATTCGGCCACGAAAAGCTGGGCTACGCTAGCGGGTATGAAACGGGATAGAAGCAGTTGGCAAGGTAAAGCTTCGCACTGGGCACGGTGGGGCAATAACGGGTAAGCGGGCGAAGTGGTTTCTGTGGCTGCTTCGGGGAAGTGCCCGGCCCTGGGCTTACCGCCCGGCGCCGGCCGCGGCGAAGACTTGTTGGCGCAGCCTCCCCTGGGGGCGGCCCTGTGCCGGGTGCGCGAGGGCTAGGCGGCAGCACCGGCATGGCCAGCCCGGCCGCAGGGGTTGCGTACCAGTCCCTGTGACGAGCCGGGAAGCAAAATTCCTGCGGGTGGTGGCCGAAGGCTGGACCAAGGCCGGCCGCGGTGTTTCTTGGCCCGCGCCCGCCTCGCCAACAAAAAAGGGGGAGTAGTTCGTCGTGTATAAGAGCCCGTTCAACGCCCAAAACCCATAAGTTCTTGACCGCGGCACGGCCGTTGCTGAGTTTATTCTCGGCCCGGTCCTCCGCCCGGAACGGGGCCCTGTTGCAAATTTTTGGGGGCGGCCCGCACCAATTTTTGTTGTCCCATGGCTCTTACATCCTACGAGCGGCTGCGCATGACGCACCGCGCCTTGCTCCAGCAGCGCACCGCTGCCCCAACCTGGCAGCAGCTGTTGTCCGAATTGCCCACCCTCTTGGACGGTATCGTGGCGGACCGGCCCGCCTTGCAGGACGAGGTGGCGGCCATTCGCCCCTCCGTGCACCGAATCGCCGCCTACGTATCTACCTCCCCCGTCGTGGACGGGCAACGGGTGACGGAAGGCCTGCACCGCGTCTTGTCGCCCCTCTTTCCTTGCCAATAGTGGCCAGCTAGCCACGAAAGCCCTGCTTAGCTGATGGTGCGTTTGTACTTTGCTTCCATGATTCGGCACCACCACAGCACCGGAGAGAAGTAGCCCTCTATTCCAGGGTACTACTTGAATGTCCCGACCAACCAAACGCTGGGCCTGGAAACCCAATCACAAACGGCCCTGCCACAAGCAGTACTGGTATGCGCCTTCCGGCTCCTGGTACCACATGCGGCAGCATTGGAGCCGCCACCGCATGCAGGAAGCCAAAGCCCTTCGGTGGGTGGTAGATGACCCCGACTCCGACGTGCCATTCCCTTGCCATCACCACCACGGCCTGGCCCGGATGTGGTGGTAAAAGCAAAAGCCCCGCCCACCCGCGGGGCTTTTGCTTTTACCGGCCATAGCGCCTCCCCACGGGCGTGAGCGGAAAGGACACCGCGAGCCGCTTGCCCGACGGCAGCACGCACCGAAATTCTCCGCGCACGGTTTGCGAGTCGGGCGCGTACACGGCCCGGCCCGTGGCGTTGGGAACCAGCTCGTCTTCGGCGCTCACGGCCACTAAGTTGATGTCGTTGGGGCGCGCAGCGCCGGAACCCGCCGCAAAGCGGGCCCGCAGCTTGCGCCCGTCGGGCATGTCGCCCGATACGACCAGCACGCGCACCGTGTCGAAGCGGGCCTGCTCGATGCCGCCCCGGCCCAGCGAGTAGGGTAACAAGCCCGGCTGCCGCACCGTGAGCCGCACCGGCGGCGGGGTTGGGCGCCGCGCATCCTGCCGACGGGCGTGCCCGGCCTGCCAACTCCACCCGGCCACCCCAACCACCACCAGCAACCCCGCGCTCAGCACTGCGCCCACCAGGTTTTTTAGCCACTGCGGGGCCCATTCGCTGCGAAAGAAGAGCCGCAGCACTGCCAGAGGCGCGCCCACGCACACGGCAACCCCAGCACGAAGGCCAGCACGCAAAGCAACACAATGGCCCAGAAGAGGAAATAAAAGAATACCATGGCGTGGCACGCAGTAGCAAGCAGGTCGGGGGCCAAGCTACGCCGCAAACCAGCACAGTGGGCGCCTCGCCCGTCCCAAATCGTCTGTTTCTGCTAGCCCAGGCCGAATTGCCCGCCGGCCAGGCGGGCACGCTGGGCAAATACCTAGTGAATAAATCAGTAGTTGAGAACGACCCTTTCCGCATTTGTGCCGAAGGACCAGTGCTCCTGCGCCCCGGAACTTTGTCAACATCTTTATACAGATTAACTCTATAACCATGTTGGCTTCTCACTTGCACGACGCCGGATTCTTTCCCATCGAATGGCCAACCGCGCTGCCGGAACCCGTGGCGGGCCGCACGTACGTGCGGCCTTGCCCCCAGGGCGTGCTGCGGGTATTCGTGCCCGCCGAGTCCAAAGAGGTCGAGGTCTACGCCGGCCGGTTAACGGCCGGCGAGCTGCGCTACCGTGGCCCCGCACCCAGCGAAACCGAGCTGCGCCAGCTCATCATCAACGCATTTGGCCGGTCCATCCGCTGACCTCATTTGCTCTTCATTCCCTGCGCTTTACTTTCTGAGCTATGAAACCGAACTTCCTCTCATTCCAGCCGAAAAAAGCTTCTGCCGCGCCCGTCGTCTCGGTGGACCTGGACACCACAGATGCATTGTTGTGGGCCCGCACGCTGCCCCAAGACGCCCACTTTTCCGTCGACTGCGGGCGCTTGCGCTGCCAACGCACGCTCGGGGTGGGCTACGTGGTGTCGCAATTGCTGCTGCTGCGCCGCACCGGCGCCAAAATCTGGCTGCGCAACGTAAACGCACCATTGCAGCGCTGCCTGAGCTTGCTGCAGTTAGAGCGGCTTTTTCTCGTCGGCGACGCGCGCTAGCCCGGCTTTCCGCACCAGGGCAGCGGCCCGGAATGCCGGCTGCATAACGAAGCGGTTTCGCAAGTCGGCCCCGCCCGGTCCGACGCCCTAGGCGTCCGACCGGTTGCCATCAGCGCCGCCTGGGCCGCTTCACCGTCCCCTTTCAACGACAACCGGTCGGACGCTTAGGGCGTCGGACCAGCCAGCGACACTTTTCTTAAACCACTGCAATACCAAAAAAAAGCCCAGCCGCTTGCGTGGCTGGGCTTTTTTACTGCTTGGCTGAGTTTATTGGCCCAGCTTCACTTTCAGGTTCTCGTCGAGCGCGGCCAGGAACTCCTCGGTGTAGAGGTAGTCACGGCCGTGCTCCACTTTGTTGCCGTGGATGCACACGGCCAGGTCCTTGGTCATCTTGCCGCTTTCCACGGTTTCGACGCACACGGCCTCCAGGGCGTGGCAGAAATCGATGAGCGGCTGGTTGCCGTCCAGCTTGCCCCGGAATTCCAGGCCGCGCGTCCAGGCGAAGATGCTGGCAATGGGGTTGGTGGAGGTGGGTTTGCCGGCCTGGTGGTCGCGGTAGTGGCGCGTCACGGTGCCGTGGGCGGCTTCGGCCTCCATCACGGTGCCGTCGGGCGTCACCAGCACAGAAGTCATCAGGCCGAGCGAGCCGAAGCCCTGGGCCACGGTGTCGCTCTGCACGTCGCCGTCGTAGTTTTTGCAGGCCCACACGAAGTTGCCGTTCCACTTCAGCGCCGAGGCCACCATGTCGTCAATGAGGCGGTGCTCGTAGCTGATGCCGGCTTCCTTGAACTTGGCCAGGTAGTCCTGCTCGTAAATTTCCTGAAAGATGTCCTTGAAGCGGCCGTCGTACTTCTTCAGGATGGTGTTTTTGGTCGACAAGTACAAGGGCCAGCCTTTGCTCAGGGCCTGGTTGAAGCAGGCGTGCGCGAAGCCGCGGATGGACTCGTCGGTGTTGTACATGGCCAGGGCCACGCCGTCGCTCTTGAAGTTGAACACCTCAAACGACTGCGTTTCGCCGCCGTCTTCGGGCTGGAAGGTGATGGTGAGCTTGCCCTTGCCCTTGGTCACGAAATCGGTGGCGCGGTACTGGTCGCCGAAGGCGTGGCGGCCAATGCAGATGGGGGCCGTCCAGTTGGGCACCAGGCGGGGCACGTTGCTCATCACAATGGGCTCGCGGAAGACGGTGCCGTCGAGAATGTTGCGGATGGTGCCGTTGGGCGACTTCCACATCTGCTTCAGGCTGAACTCTTTCACCCGCTCTTCGTCGGGCGTGATGGTGGCGCACTTGATGCCGACCCCGAATTCTTTGATGGCGTTGGCCGCGTCGATGGTGACTTGGTCGTTGGTTTCGTCGCGGTACTCAATGCCCAAATCGAAGTACCGGATGTCCAGTTCCAGGTACGGCGTGATGAGTTTGTCTTTGATAAATTTCCAGATGATGCGCGTCATTTCGTCGCCATCCAACTCGACTACGGGGTTTGCTACGGTGATTTTGGTCATGGGTATTTTGGGCAGTGGTGAGAAGGGGGGACTACGTGGCGCGGCGGCGATGGTCGAGGCAGGCCTTCTTTTGCCTCGTGCCGTCGCGACGCGCTCGCGACCTCCAATGGCCGCAAACTTATGGCCCTTTTCGGTATTCGCAGCAGCTTGGCCATCCGTAGAATTTTGCCATGCGTTCGGGGCGGCATTGCCAACTTCGTTTCGTGGGGCGGCGTGAGGCAGCGGAACCCACTCCCTGGCGGGCCCGCCCCGGGGGCCGGTGGCCGGGCCACCGGCGCCCCATGGCCGCCGTGGCCCGGCGCGTTGGTACCTTTGCGGCCTTCCGTTACCATTGCCTTCCCATGAGCGAAACCCCTGCCAGCACCTTCGACAAAGCCCGAACGGGGCTGTGGACGAGCCTGCAGAAGCACCTAGCCACCGTTTACGAGGCAGAAAGCGCGTTTGCCAAAGCCGTGGCTTTCGCCGGAGGGGTGTTTCCCTTTGCCCCGTCGTCGGCCACGCCGGAGCAGCTGGAGAGCTTCACGTTTCGGCGGCGCGTGCTGCGCGACTTGTTCAGCGACGAAACCACTCAACTCGACACCCTCACCAAGGCCATTCGGGTGAAAGGCTACGCCGAGGACGAGAAAAAGCAGCTCTACCTGCTGCTGCTCGGCTACATGGACATTGCCGCCGCCGTGTTTGAGCGCCTGCAGACCCAGGTGCCCACCGCGCTGCCCAAAGACGAAGAGCTGGAAGAGACGCAGGCCAAGTTTGGCCGGGTGCGCAACTTTGCCCGGCTGAACGTGAAGGGAATTTCTGGGCTGCTGTAAGGGCAGAACCGCTTGATTTGCACCCATTTTGGCGGACAGATATTTTGCTTAATATTGCATACCCACGGACATTCACGAAGCATTGTTGGAAAACGAATACAGCCCTTTGCCTGCCCCGTCCTCCTCGCGGCGTCACCGCGTGAGCGGCGCCGTGCTGGCGGCCACCGCCACCAGGCTTTTGCCTTTGGTTGAGCTGCTCGACGCCATTCGGCCGCAGGTAGCCGACGAATCGGTGTTTCGCACCCGCCGGCGCAAGCTGGAAGAGCACATCAAGCAAGCCTATGCCGAGCTGCGCGCCGACAGGCCCAAGCACCGCGCTTTGCTCCACACATTCAGGATGATGGGCGAGCTGGTGGTGGAAGAAACCCGCGACATCAGCCCCGACGAACTCAAGCAAGCCGCCAAGGAAGTGGTGCTGGCCACCCTGAAAAATGCCCCCGGCCTGCTCAACGCCGCCCACCAAGCGCGGTTATTGTCGTAAAAAGCGGCACGTGCCGGCCCCGTAAGCCAAATTTTGCGCGCGGTGGCGGCGCAACACGTTGCGGTAAGTAGCTTGCGGCGTCATCGCCGGCCGCTCCGGGGCCGGCGGTTTTCTATTTTCACCCCCATCACCCCTTACTTTACTTTTGCTCATGGCGCTCAATTTTGATGAATTCCAGAAAGTCGTGGAAACGGCCCAGCAGGCCGACGCGGTAAAAACCGATTTGAAACGTGCCCTCAAAAAGGTGACCAGCGCCCTGGGTGGGCTGCAGGCGGCCCTGGAAGAAATGGAAACCGTGCTCTCCGACGAGTACGTGGCCACGCCCAAAACCCGCAAGCCGCGCGCCCCCAAAGAAGCCGGCGACCCCTCGGCCCCGGCCAAAAAGCCCGGCCGGCCCAAGAAAAGCCAAGCCTAAGCCGTGACGGCCACCTGCCCCTGGGCCCACGGCAGCGACCTGCTGCGGGCGTTTCACGACCACGAATGGGGCGAGCCGGTGGCCGATGCCGAGATTTTATTTGAGTACCTGGTGCTCCACACCTTTCAGCTGGGCTTCGACTTCCCGGTGGTGCTGAAGCGCCGCGAAGGGTTTCGGGAGCTGCTGGCCGGTTTCGACCCGGTGCGCCTGGCGCGCTGGAGCGAGGCCGAAATAGGCGAGGTAATCGAAAACCCCCGCATCCTGCGCAACCGGCGCAAGCTGGAAGCCACTGTGCAAAACGCGCAGGCCTGGCTCCGGCTGCGCGCCGAGGTTGGCGGCGATGCGGGGATTTTGCCGTTTTTCTACGCCTTTGTTGGCGGCCAGCCCGTGGACAACCGCCGGAGCCCGGCCAACCCCGTGCCACTTTCCACGCCCGAAAGCACGGCCATGAGCCAGGAGCTGAAACGCCGCGGGTTTGTGATGACCGGGCCCGTGACGTGCTACAACATCATGCAAACGGCGGGCCTTGTCAACGACCACCTTCTCAGCTGTTTCCGGCACGCGGAGTGCGTTGCGCTCGCTGGGCACTAAAGAGGTGGCAGCCGCCCCGCTGGGTTACGCGGCCCTGCCGGCGCGCAGTCTGGCAGGCCCAGCACGCCTATTAAATCCTGCACTTTTTGCAGGATGAGGTGCCACCCGGGGTCGGTGAAGATGCCCAGGTTGGTGTCGGGCTCGTCGTAGGCATCGAGTTGGCTTTTGAGGGCTTGCAGCTGCGCGCCGGCTTCTTCGCTCACGCCCGCCTGCTGCCAGGCCCGCAACGACAGAAACTCGGCAAACTTGCAGTCTTGGTAGAGCAGGCGCATGGCTTCCCGAAAAGGCTCTCCTTCGCTCATTTCCAGCGCCCAGCAGTTGCGGGGCTGGAGTTCTAGCAAGTGGCAGAGGGCCCGATGAATGTCGAGCTTCCAAAGAGCGTATTCGTTGGACATATGGTAGAAGGCGGAAAATGAGAGCGTAGGGCCTGATAACAAGGCAGGGTGCGCGCGGTTTGGAGTAGCCTGAACACTAGGAGGTGATTGTTAACCCAACCGGTTGCGCTCACTTCCGATGTAGTTTGCGGGGCTATTCATTCGCTATGCGAGTTCCCTTCTTTCCCGTTTCGTGCCTTTGGGCTGCGCTGGGCTCCATTACCGCAGGCTGCGTGCTAGCGGCCTGCGGCGGGGCACCCGACGAGGCCGTTTGTGCCGGCTTCAAAACCGGTCATTTTCAGTTTCGGCACCACGAGCCCGGCTTTCACCTCTCCTGGCTGATAAGCCGGACCGACTCCACCCAAACCGAAACCGACCAGCTACGCGGCGACGTTTCGGTGCTGGCCGTGCACTGGACGGGACCCTGCACCTACGACTTGCGCCTAATCAGCAGCACCAAGCCGTACCCGGATTCCATTCAGCGCATGCGCAAAACCGTGCCGCTGCACACCGAAATACTGGGCGGCACCGACGGCTACTACCTTTTCAAATCCTTTCGGGACAACTCCGACATGGTCATTGCCGATACCATGTGGGTGTTGAAGTAGAAGAGCACGGCAAATGGCGTGGCACATGCGTGGCTGCCCTGCAGCTAGCGGGTGCGGCTGGCGGGCGGCGACGGCGTTTGGCTGCCCAGCACGCGCCCCACTTTGGTGGGATTCACGAAGGGCACGGTGGCCCGGGGGGCGGGCCGCGACGGCAGCGTATCGGCGGCGAGGGTATCGGCGGCGGCGACGGGCGCTTGAGCGGTGGCGCCGGCGGCCGGCGCTTGGGACGGGGAGCTGTTGCAGGCGCCAAGCAGCACGCAAGCAGCCATGGTAAGTGCTTTCATAAGAGGCCACTCAAATAGAGTATGGGCGGTTTAACGGCCCCCCGGCCGTAACGTTGGTGAAAGTAGAAAAGGCTGGGCTTGCTGCACGCAATTTCCACGGGCCCCCTTATTACAATCGGGCCGTGGGACTGTTTCGGGGCCGGCGTGATGACTTCGCTGGCTGGAAGCGTCGCGCCCTAGGTATTTGCGAGGATATTGGCGAGAAAACCACGCAAGCGGGGCATTTCGGCCTTTCGCGCTGTCGGCGCAAGTGGAACGGCGTGGCTTGGTCGGAGGCGAGAAAAAAACACAGCGCCCGTGCAACGCGCAGGCTGGTTCAACGGTCAACCCCCCGAAAGCCGATATTCACGGTTGCACCATTTCAACCCCCAAACCCATGAAACTGTCGAAAGCCTTACTCGGAGCCATTTTGGTTGGCGTGACTGCCCAAGCTACGGGGTGCACAAAAGGAGAGGAGCCCAAGCCCAAGCAAGAGCAAAAGAAAAAGGGCGAAAGCGGCACCAAAACCCCAGACTACTGCCCTGGCTGCGGCATGGGCTAAGCCGCCGCAAGCCGTGGAAGACAACCCCGCAATGCTGGTTGCGCTGGCGTGTAATCTGGACGCGAACATTCTGTCGGCGGCCTTTCCGCTCCTGGAAGAGGGCAGGGTAGAGGCCATCGAATGGTCGTTCGACACGCTGTTTGGGATGGAAGCCGTGCCGGCGTGGTTTGAGGAACTGCTGGCCGCCTACAGCCAGCAACACCGGCTGATTGGCCACGGCGTATACTTTTCCCTGCTGTCGGGCCACTGGACGCCGGAGCAGCAGCGGTGGCTGCAGCACCTGAGCGAGCTGGCGGCGCGCTTCCGGTTCGACCAAGTGACCGAGCATTTCGGGTTTTTTACGGGCCAGAATTTTCATACCGGGGCGCCTTTGCCCGTGCCCTATTCCGCGGCCACGCTGCGCCTGGGGCAGGACCGGCTGAGCCGGCTGGCCCAGGCGTGCCGCTGCCCCGTGGGGCTCGAAAATCTGGCCTTTGCGTATGGTCTGGACGAGGTGAAGCAGCACGGCGAATTCCTCGACAAGCTCCTGGAACCCGTGAACGGCTTCATCATCCTGGACCTGCACAACCTCTACTGCCAGCTCCACAATTTCTCGGTTTCCTACGAAGCACTGATTGCGCTCTACCCCTTGCAGCGGGTGCGGGAAATCCATATTTCGGGCGGCAGCTGGGAAGATTCGGTGTTGGTGCCGAACAAAAAAATCCGCCGCGACACCCACGACGAAGCGGTGCCCGAGGAAGTGTTTGCCCTGCTGGAGCGCACCCTGCCGCTGTGCCCGCAGCTTAAATACGTGGTGCTGGAGCAGCTCGGCACCGGGCTGGCGACCGCGGCCAGCCAGGCGCAGTTCCGCCGGGACTTTGCGCGCATGGAAGCGGTGGTAACCAAGCACCGCGCAGGGCGTCCCGCCCAGCCCGCCGAGTCTTTTATGCCGCTGCAGCCGCTGGTGCCGGGCCCAGTGGTGACCGACGAAACGCTCAGCGAGCAACAACGGCTGCTTTCCCGGGTACTGGAAACGGCCCCATCGGCCGCTGCGGCCCAACTTGAGCTTAGCGCGTCGCCGCTGGCGCACACCAACTGGCAAGTGGAAAAGTGGGAGCCCCAGATGCTGGAAACCGCCATCAGCATTGCCCAGAAGTGGAAGCAGTAGCCGACAACCCGGCTGCTGAGAAGCGAAGCCGAGGCTGGGTCTGATGACGGGGGTAAGCAGTTTGAAGTACCAAGTGCAAGGGCAGAGCTCGACCAAAACGGGTATCGAAATTTCGGGCCTCAGCGCCCCGACCGTTGATGGCATAATGGCTTCGCCGTCAGAATAAACGGCCGGTTGAGGCTGGCACGGGCCATGGGGAGGCCCCTCGTGGAAATAATGGTTCAGATGGCTCCGTTGGGGGCTTCATGAAACTATAGCAAGTTGCGGACTACTCCCCGGTCCGACGCCCTAGGCGTCCGACCGGTTGTTGCGAGAACGAACTGCGTGCAACGGCGGGTATTGAAAGGCCTGAAAACTTCCAACGACAACCGGTCGGACGCCTAGGGCGTTGGACCGGGACCGTGCCAGCCACTCCGCAACCCGGGGTATACCTACTATTATTTGCATTTGCGCTCCTGCTGGGTGGCTGTGGCAAGAAAGACACACCCGACCCAAAACCGGTGGTATACGAACTGCTAGGTCCCTGGCAGCTAGAGAGTACCACGGACACCGATTACTCGTCCGAAGGTAAAATTACCCGGGAAGCCACTACGCCCTTTCGGCCCGGCGGCATCCTCGAAATAACGGCTACGGAACTCATCTACTCCAGCGACGGCCGAATAGACCGGCGCGAGACCTACACGCGGCAGGGCGATGTGCTGAAAATCGGCACTTCCACGGACCCCAGCAGCTCAAGCACCATCAAGGAGCTGACCGCCAACAAGCTGCTGCTCGTGAACCCCCGCTTTGGGGCAACGGGCACATACCCCGGCACCACCACGCTGGCGTACTCGCGCTAAGCCAACCGACGCGGCAAACAACCAGCGAAAGCCCTGCCAGCAACGGCTGGGCTTTTTTGTGCGGGAGCTGGGCGGGCCGGTGGGTGCTGTGCGAGCTTGCGCGACGCTTACTTTGTGCCATGGCCGGGCATCCTTCGAGCAGTTATTTTCCCGCCCTCACGGGGTTGCGAGCCGTGGCGGCGTTCATGGTATACCTGTCGCACAGCCAGCCGCTGCGGTTCATCACGGATTCGCCGGTGCTGTTGTCGCTGGATTTCACCATCGGCGTCAACATCTTTTTCGTGTTGAGCGGGTTTCTCATTACGCTTCGCTACGCCGAAAGCGCCACCCTGCGGGCCAGCTTCTGGCGGCCGTACCTGGCCAACCGGTTTGCGCGCGTCTACCCCATGTGGTGGCTGCTGTCTACCATTGCCTTGGTCTGGCGGCTGGGGCACCACGGCCAGAGCACAGTGGGCACCGAGGTGCGGCACTACCTGGCCAGCATCAGCTTCGTGCGGGGCTTTTCGAGCACGCTGCTCTATGCCCAGATTCAACAAGGCTGGACGCTGACCGTGGAGGAGTCATTTTACTTGCTGGCCCCGGTGCTCTTCGTGCTGTGGCGGAAGGGCAAGTCGGCCGCGGTGGTTTTTGGCCTTGCGGCGGTGGGGCTGCTCGCCGTTGGGAGCCTCTTGGTGGAAACCGTGGGCGGGCGCTTTGAGGGGTTTTTCAGCGACTATTACCTTGTGCTGTGCTGGACCATTGTGGGCCGGTGCGGGGAGTTTTTTGCGGGGGCGGGCCTGGCCTGCTGGCTGTTGCGGCGAGACGCCGGTGCGCAGCATCGGGGCGCGGCGCTCACCGCCCTGTCCATCGGGGGCATTTTGCTGGTGTTGCTGCTCGTTGGCTACGCCCGCCGGCTGCAGGTCCCGGAGATGACGGTTCGGCTGGTGCTGCTGCAGGGGCTGCTCACGTTGCCGCTGGTTGGGCTCTTGTACGGGCTACTCAGCGAGCGGACGTGGGCGAGCCGGGCCCTGGGTTCTGCCCCGGCCGTGGTGCTGGGCAAGGCTTCTTACATTTTTTACCTCATTCACATGGGGCCGGTGCACGACGCCATCTACCGGGGTGGCCCGGCGTGGGACACCCCCGGCCGGTGGGCGCTCGATTTGCTGGGCATCACGGCCTTGTCCGTTGCCGCGTATTATTGGATGGAAGCCCCGCTTAACCAGTTTTTCCGGCGGCGTCTGGCTGGGCAGCCGGTAGCGGCAGCAGCTTCTTTACATAAGCCGGCCTGAACCGCCGCGGCTGATTATCGACTGCTAACTTGTTCGTTATTAGAGCTGTGCTGAAATCCGGGCAAACCACGGACCACCGCGGGCCCAGCCAAGCAACGCTCGCGCCTCACTTCACCAAGCTAAAGCTGTAGTTCAGCCCTAAAATCACGCCGTGGTTGAACTCCACCACGGGCAGGTTGGTGGCGGGGTCGGGGTCGCCGTGCTGCGAAATCTGGTTCAGGTAATTGAGCTCCAACTGAAAGCCTTCGTGGAGTTGGTAGCCCAGGCCCCCGGAAAGGCGGTTTTGGTTGAACACGTTCAGGTTCACGTTTCGCCCAAACCCAAGGAACAGCTCGTCGAAGGCGTTGAAGTACCATTCGTGGTCGTCGAGGGTGCGGCCTTGCAGCGGCACGGTGGCCGCCAGCTGGTAGCGAATGCGGTTTTGGTACTGCCAGGCCTGCACCGCGCGCCGCCCGTTGTCGGCGAGCTGCCCAATCCAGCGCTGCTCCAGCCGCAGCCGGTGCGAGAGCACCACCCGGCCCGCGGTGTCGCTCACTTGCACGTCTTGGTAAAAGCGGCGCTCGGGAAAGGGCACGCCCGTGCTGGCCGTGGGGTAGCGGCCAAAGGGATGGGTGATGAACGAGGTGTAGCCCGCCGCCACCTGCACCCGCGGCAGCACTTGGTAGGCCAGCCCCAGCCGGGCCAGCCGCTGCTGCCAGCTGCGCCCCAGCCGGACGCCGCGGGCCTGGTACTCGGTGTGCAGCGTCCAATTGGCCGCCAGCTGATGGTCGCCGTTGTACTGAAACCAGCCCAGCGTGTTGTAGTCGGATACCCGGGTGGGCTGCGCCGAGCTCAGCCGGGGCAGCAAGCACAGCAGGCCGCCGCAGGCAAGAACTGAGAAATAGCGCATAGCAGCAAGACGAAGCCGCGCCCGCCAGGGTTGTCGCGCAACCGGCAGCACTCATCTTCCGGGCTCCGAATGCGGCTAGGGCAGGCGCCGCAAGCCCAGCACGCCCCCAATAATCATGGCCGTGAACAACATGTGCAGCCAGGAAAAAGGCTGCTTGAGGTACAGCACGTCCACCAGCTTGATGCCGATGACGGCCAGGGCCATCCAGGCGGCGTAGGCCGTGGCGGTGGGAATGGACCGCATGGCGGCGGACAAGAACAGGACGTTGGCCAACCCAAAACCCACGTAGGCCAGCAGCGGCAGCACCGGCAGCAGCACCGACGGCTGCGCGAAAGCGTGCAACCAGTCGACCTCCCGGATGCGCTGCATGTTGAGGGCTTTGAGGCTATACGTCCAGCAGACCTCCATGAAAGAGGCCATAAACAAATGAAACCAGGGATTAATCAACGGGGCAGGGCGGCAGCGGGCGTGAGGATAGGGGAAGCAGTAGGCGTTGGGGTGGCCGAGGCCACAAAGTTGCCGCCCGGCCGTTGAGCCGTTTCCAGCGGGGCCGTGCCCGGTAGGGCCGTGCCCGGCAGGGCCGAGCCCGGCTGGGCCGTGCCCGGCAGGGCCGAGCCCGGCAGGGCCGTGCCCGGCAGGGCCGGGCCCGGCAGGGCCGT